>JAGRHA010000172.1 GCA_020445205.1 Gammaproteobacteria bacterium | reverse complement strand
GAACTGTCGCTGCGCCTCGCCTACGTCGACTTCGACGGTGAAGCGGCGCTGGAGCATGCACGTTCGGCGACCGTCGACGAGGCCTTCGTGCGCCGCCATTGCCCGCGAGTGACCGAAGGCATCGAGCACATGGCGAGCTGGATATCCGCCGGACCGGTGTGATTGCGAACGCCACCGCAGCCTGCGTACGGCAAGCGGCGGTCGGCCTATCCAAACACCGTGTCATCATCGAGGTTCGACACGCGGCCCAAAACACGTGTCGACATCCGCTGCTCCCGGACGCCAACGCGGCCACGGCAAGGCGCGTACGCAATTTCGTACCCGACGCGCAGTAACCCCGGGGCCTCTCGCCTGTCACCAGTGGGCCGCGGCACACACCGCGGAGCGCTGGTAATCAAAGCTCCGGGGACAAACGGTCTCACGACGGATCACGGCACCGTGGAGCATCGCCGCCTGCGAGTCACCGATAGCGACACGGCACGCCTTCGCGCCTGGCCATGGCCAGCACGCTACAATGCCGTTTTCGGCGTGACGCGGCTGTGGACGTCCTCCCCCTCGATACCCTGCTCATCCTGACCGCTGTGGCCGCATTGGCCGGCATGATCGACGCGATCGCCGGTGGCGGTGGGCTGCTTGCGCTGCCCGCGCTGCTGTGGGCCGGCCTGCCGCCCGTGCAGGCGCTGGCGACCAACAAACTGCAGGGCACGTTCGGTACGGCGACGGCCTCGTTCAACTATATCCGCCGCGGTGAGATCGACTGGCGCCGCCTGCGTGTGCCGATCGCGTTCACCTTCGTCGGCGCGGTTGCGGGAACATTGGCCGTGCAACGCGTCGGCTCCGAGCGACTCGACGACATCGTCCCGGTGCTGCTCATTGCGTTTGCCCTGTACTTCCTATTGTCGCCACGCATCGGCGACCAGGATGCGCATCACCGCGTCAGCCATAACCTTTTCGGCCTGCTGGTCGGCTTTGGCGTTGGCTTCTACGATGGCTTCTTCGGGCCGGGTACGGGCAGCTTCTTCGCCGCCGCTTTCGTCGTGCTGCTGGGCTACAACCTGCGACGCGCGACGGCGGGCACCAAGGTACTCAACTTCACCAGCAACATCGCGTCGCTGTTGTTCTTCGCCCTTGCCGGCCAGGTCGTGTGGCAGGTGGGTCTGCCGATGGGCCTGGCGCAGATGGTCGGCGCCTGGGTCGGTTCGCATCTGGTGATCCGCCACGGCACGCGCCTGATCCGCCCGCTGCTGGTCATCGTCTCGCTGGCGATCTCGCTGAAGCTGCTGTTCAGTGACTGAACACGCGGCCACTCGCGTCAGCGCAGCATGACCTGCCAGCTGTTGGCGTCGAGCAGGATCTCGTCATTGTCGGACTTGCGCTCACCGCGCAGCTTGATGCTGACGACGTTGTCCTGCAGATCGACGATGCCGTAGTTGTCGCGCTTGCGGCGCCCGACAGCGGACGAAATCACTTCGAAAAAACCATCGTGGTCGACGAAACGGTTCTTGTCCAGACCGCCCGAAAGAACGAGTACATGCCCTTTCTCACGTGCCATCGCGCAGAAGCGATCGTAGTAGTCGCGGTAGCGGCTCCAGCGTTCGCTTCCACTGCTCAGGCTGCTGCCTGCACAGATCAGCGTGTACTTGTGCTCGTGCTGCAGTTGTTGCTCGAGCCATGCCTCCTGGCGCTGGCCGAGCAGACTGCCCGTCGGTGACGGCGCTTCGCGGTAGTAGCGTACGTCGAGCAGGATGACGCGTGCGTCACCGAGATCGAAGGTGTGATACACCTCGGGCAAGTTGGTCGAGCAGCTCATGTAGCGGTGGAACAACTCACGTGACCGTTCCTTTTGTTTCGGCTTGACCACCGCACCGCGGGCGTGATCGCCTTTGGCGAAATCGTGGTCGTCCCAGGTCGCATGAAACGGCACGCGCTCGATCAGGTGTTTGAAATGTTTCTCGGCGAACAACGTACGGTACTGCCGTTCGAGTCGCTTGTGGAACTGCTTCCACGACAGCGACCAGCTGCCGCCATGCACATGGTTGCCCAGCAGCAACAGCATGTCCGGATGCTCGCGCTCGATCTTCTTCCAGGCAGCCTGGTCCCTGGCCTTGTCGATGTTCGAACTGGCAGCAAACGCGATCTTCATGCCGGCGACTCCGTGGCGACTGGTGGAAAGCTGCGACGCATTCCGAGGCGCGGATCCGCGCACCTGGCGCATCGAAAAGGTCCCGAGCTCAGCGGTACTGACGCAGGTAGTGCCACTCGAACAGACGCTTCGCCCAGTGGAAACCGACGAACGACGGCAACACGACATTCCTGTTGGGCGTGCGCGCGACCAGCATGCCACTCGAACGCGTATCGACGATACACAGCAGCTCCGCCTTGAAGGTGTGCGTGGCTGGTTTGCCGGCGAACGCGTCGATCAGGTTCTTTGCCGCCGCTTCTGCCTGCAGGTCGGCCATGTGGGCCTGTTTCGGCATCCAATCCGGTCCGGGGAAGCTGCCCGAATCGCCGGCCACATAGACCTTTTCCCAACCCTCGACCTGACAGAATGGGTCCGCCTTGATCAAGCCACCCGGCGACCGCGGCAGCTCGGTGTTGTCGAACCACTGGTTGCCCGTCATGCCGGGCATGAACAGAATCAGGTCGGCGGCGAATTCACCGCCCTCGGTCGTGACCTTGCCGGCCTCGAAGCCCTTGAGCTTGTGGCCGAGGTGGGTTTCGACGCCGCGCTTGGCCATCTCGCGCATCAAGCCGTCGACGGCTTTCGGACCCAGGCGTTGCCCGGGCTTCTCGGCCGGGGTGAAGAATACGAGCTTGAAGCGTTCGCGCCGCCCCTGTTCACGCAACCAGGTGTCGATGCCGAACAGGAATTCGAACACCGGGCCACCGCGCATCGCGGACGGTTCGTTGGGGTTGCCAGCGAAACCGAATGCCACGGTGCCGCCTTCCAAGGCCGCGAGTCGATCGCGGATCTGCGCCGTCACCTCGACGCCACCACATGGCAGGAAGGAATGCTCGATGCCCGGCAGTTTGCGGATGAAGCGTCCACCACTGGCGATGACCAGGCCATCGTTGCCGACCTCACCCTGGCTCGTGACGACCACGCGTCCACCCTCACCCAGGCCCTCGGCCGACGCCTGGTGGTAATCGACCTTCATGCGCCGGAAGAAGTTGTGCAGCGGCACCACCAGGTCGGACGGTTCGCGCAACCCGGTCGGGATCCAGATCGTGCCAGGGTAGTACACGAACTCCGGCTTGGGTGCGATCAGATCGATGCCAAGGTTTGCATCGGCTGCGCGCAGCTTGCGCACCGCGGTCAGAGCGGCGAACCCGGCGCCGATGACAGTGACTCGTGACATGCGGTGCGTTCTCCTCGGCGTGATTGACGCCCTATTCTAAGGCGCCGGCATCGAGATGTCAGACCGGCCTTTCCACGTTGCTGCTTGGGAATTCGCGACCCGCTCGCTATCCTTAGGCGGTATTCACCGGGGAACCCCGCCGCAATGACCGACCAAGATCCCGGCCTGCTCGGCTCTCTCATCGATGTCTCGGGCGAGCGCTTCATTGCACGTATCGGCGAACTCGGCGACGCGTACTCACCGTATCGCCAGGTCGGCGTCGAACGCGTCGCCGTCGGCCAGGTCGGCGCCTACGTCATCGCCCGCGGTGCCCAGGAGCAGGTACTTTGCCAGGTGATCCGGGTCTGGGAGGAGCCGGTCGCCGGCGAACTGACCCAGTTCGTACGCCTGCTGCCACTCGGTGAGGTCACGAGCGACGGCCAGTTCTTCCGCGGCGTCGGACGCTACCCGCCGCTGGACACGCCCGTGTACATGGCCGAGAGCGGGCAGCTCGAGGCGATGTTCGACAACGTGCGTCGCTACGGCCTGCATCTCGGCCGGCTGAGCCAGCGCAGCGAACTACGCGTATTCGTCGACCCCAATCTGCTGTTCAACCGCCATCTCGCCATCCTCGGCCAATCCGGCGCCGGCAAGTCGTGGGCGGTGAGCAGCCTGCTGCAGCGCACCGTCAAACTCATGCCCAAGGCGCATATCGTGCTGCTCGACCTGCACGGCGAATACGGTTGGCGTGATTCGGCGGGGCGTTTTCACAGCGCGTTCGCGGGCGAGATGGTGCGCCATATCGACGCCCGCAGCCTCGAAATCCCGTACTGGCTGCTGACCTACGCCGAACTCGTCGATCTGCTCGTCGACCGCACCGATCCCAACGCCTCGGTGCAGATCTCGTTCATGCGCGAGGTGTTGCACGCGCTGCGCAAGAAAGGCAACCAGGAGCTCGGCATCGATCGTCTCTCGGTCGATTCGCCCGTGTACTTCTCGCTCAAGGAGTTGTACATGCACTTCAAGCAGGCAAACGAACAGCAGTTCGATTTCGGCAAGACCAAGGGACCGCTGTTCGGCGCCTTCGACGAGTTCCTCGTGCGCTTCCAGTCGATGTTCAACGATTCGCGCTACGACTTCCTCTTCCGCCCCAAGAAGCGCACCAAGTCGCTCGATCTCGAGCAATTGTTGCGTGACTTCATCGGCCTCGGCGATCCCAAACGTCAGATCACGGTCATCGATCTCAGTCCGGTGCCGCACGACGTTCGCCCGACCGTGTCGTCGCAGATCGGTCGACTCGCATTCGAGTTCAACTACTGGAATCCGCGACGCCGCGAATTTCCGATCCTGTTGATCTGCGAAGAGGCGCACCAGTACATCCCCCGCGAGGCCGACCTGCAGCACGAAGGCAGTCGCCGCGCGATGGAGCGTATCGCCAAGGAAGGACGCAAGTACGGCGTCGGTCTGTGCGTGGTCAGCCAGCGCCCGACCGAACTCTCCGAGACCGTGCTGTCACAGTGCAGCAATTTCATCTGCCTGCGCACCACCAACCCGCAGGACCAGCAGTACATCCGCAAGCTCATGCCCGAGGGCGAACAGGATCTGGCCGACGTGCTCACCACGCTGCGCCGCGGCGAGGCGCTGGCGGTCGGCGAGGCGATCCCGCTGCCGACCCGATTCCGCCTCTACCCGCCCGATCCGGCACCGGACAGCAGCGACGCACCGGTCGCCGAGAGTTGGCGTACCGGCCCCGACGACCTCGATGTCGCCGGCATCGTCGACCGCTGGTGGCGCCAGCAACGTTGAACCCGTCGAGCAGGTGAAACCCTGCGCGAGGGACGTTGGATTGCCGGCAAGCGCGGTTTAAGGTGGGTCGCACCGATACCGCGCCTGTGCACCCGTCGAGCGGCTGCCAGCGCCTCAGCCACCCCGATGGAGTCTTGATGTCCGACGACAACGTATTGCCATTCCCCGACCGCATGCGCGACGCGATCGATGAAGAGCGCTGGCGCACGCTGCAAGCGGAGTTCTATCTGGATTGCTTCTATTCGCAGCACGGCCGCGCCGCGGAAGGGCCCGACGAGTTGCAGGACTACCTGCAACGCGCCCAGCTGTTCGCCCACCTCGACAACCCGTTCTTTCGCGGCTGGCTGGTGCGCCGGCTCAGCGAGGCCGGCGCATGATCGATACGACGCTGTGACGGGGTAATACGACGCCAGTACGCCCTGCCCGCTGCACCGGTTTCAGCCGACGCCACCTGGCGACAGCACGGCGGCTGGCACCGACGCGCTGCCGGGTGACGCGGGTGTTAGCGGCCCGGGTCAGCCTGCCGCCGCTGCGAGTGCCTGATCGATATCGGCGATGATGTCGTCGACATGCTCGATGCCGATCGACAGTCTGACCATGTCCTCACTCACGCCAGCCGATGCGAGTTCGCTCGGCCCGAGCTGACGATGAGTCGTCGTCGCAGGATGACAGGCCAAGGATTTCGCATCACCGATGTTGACCAGGCGCAGGATCATCTGCAGCGCATCGATGAATCTCGCACCGGCTTCCTTGCCGCCTTTGATGCCGAAGCTCAGGATGCCCGACGCACGTCCACCCGTGATCTTTTGCGACACGACATGGTACGGACTGTCTGCCAGGCCGGCGTAGGCGACCCACTCGACGCTGGGATGCTTTTTCAGATGTTCGGCCACTTTCATCGCATTTTCGCAATGGCGCTCCATGCGCAGACCCAGTGTTTCGAGCCCCTGCATGATCAGGAACGCGTTCATCGGCGTCATCGCCGCGCCGGTGTTGCGCAGCGGCACCACACGGCAGCGCCCGATGAAGGCCGCGGGACCGAGCGCCTCGGTGTACACCACCCCGTGATACGACGGATCCGGTTCGTTGAGCATCGGGAAACGCTTGGCGTTGCCCGCCCAGTCGAACTTGCCCGAATCGACGATCGCGCCACCGATGCACGTGCCGTGGCCACCGATGTACTTGGTCAGCGAGTGAATGACGATATGTGCGCCGTGCTCGAACGGTCGGCACAGATACGGCGTCGGTACGGTGTTGTCGACGATCAGCGGTACGCCACGCCGGTTGGCGATCTCGGCCCAGCGGGCGATATCGACGACATTGCCCGCGGGGTTGCCGATCGATTCGCAGAACAATGCGCGCGTGTTGTCGTCGATCATCGACTCGACCGCGGCATAGTCGTCGTGCGAGGCGAAACGCACCTCGATGCCCTGGCGCGGAAACGTATGCGCGAACAGATTGTAGGTGCCGCCGTAAAGCTGGCTCGTGCTCACGATGTTGCAGCCGACATCGGCAATGCACTGGATCGCATAGGTGATGGCGGCCATGCCCGAGGCGAGACACAGCGACGCGATGCCGCCTTCCATCTCGGCGAGGCGCTGCTCGAGCACCGCGTGGGTCGGGTTCATGATGCGCGTGTAGATGTTGCCGACGACCTTGAGGTCGAACAGGTCGGCACCATGCTGGGTGTTGTCGAACGTGAACGACGTCGTCTGATAGATCGGCGTGGTCGCGGCACGGGTGGTCGGATCGCCGTCGTAGCCGGCATGCAATGCCAGAGTCTCGAGTTTCATCAAGCTCCTCCGAGGTATAGATGGTTGCGTCACCCCGTCTTCGCGGGGCTTGGAGAGAGCGATGATAGCCGCAGTCGGGCGACACCGACAGATGGATCGGCGGCGCGATCCGGAAACGACGGTATCGGGCAGGCGCCTGAGGCCCCGCAGCGTCTGGCTAAGCCAGCATGCGGTGGTAGGGTGCGTCGTAGTTGGCGATCGACGCCGACCAGTTGCGTTCCGTTTCGACGAAACGGCGCCCGGCTTCCTTGATCGCGGCGCCGCGTTGCGCATCCTGCAGCAGAGCGATCATCTTGGCGGCAAGGTCGGCTGCGTCGCCGGCGCGGTGCAACACGCCGGTCTCACCGTCGACAATGAGCTCACGATGCCCGCCCACATCGGAGGCGACGAACAGACGTTTCTGAGCCATCGCCTCAAGCGGCTTGAGCGGCGTCACGAGCTCCGTGATGCGCATCGATTGGCGTGGATAGGCGAGCACGTCGATCAGGCTGTAATAGCCCGACACCTTGCTCTGCGGGACACGACCGACGAACGTCGTCATGTCGGCGATGCCGAGCGCGTCCGCTTGCTGCTGCAGTTTCTGTTCGGCCGGGCCTCCGCCGACGAGCAGTACGTGCAGGTTTGGCAGCGATGCGCGCATGATCTTGGCGGCATCGAGTAGCAGATCGAGTCCTTCGTAGTAATAGTACGAACCGATGAAGCCGACGACATGTTTGCCTTGCAGCGACAGCGCCGTGCGCAGTTCCTCGTCGACCGTTTCGACGGGCTGGAAGTTGGCGATATCGACAGCATTCGGGATCACGGTGATCTTGTCCTTGGCGATCCCGCGTGCGGCGATGTCCTGGCGCAGGCCCTCGCAGATACAGAAGCAATGGTCCGCATGCTTGAGCGCCCAGGTCTCGAGACCGCGCGTAATCCGGTAACGCAGGTCGCCTTCGCGCGCCGTACCGTGACTGACCGCAGCATCCTCCCAGAACCCCCGCACCTCGTAGGCGACAGGGATGCCCATGGCGCGGCCGACGCGGACCGCCGCAACACCGTTCAACGCCGGCGAATGTGCATGCAGGATGTCGGGCTTGACTTGGCGCACGACCTCTTTCAGGCGACGTTCGAGGTCGCGGATCACCGCGTACTGGTTGACCATCGGCATGCGGTGCAGCACGGTGCTGTAACGCGGTGTACGAAAGAAATGCAGTCCGTCGACATCTTCCTCGTCGGGCTGATCGGGCGCTGCATCGGCGTGCTTGGTACTGGTGATGTGCTCGGTCTGCCAACCGCGTTGACGTTGATGCTCGAAGATCGCTCGCGAGCGGAACGTGTAGCCGCTGTGCAGCGGGATCGAATGATCGAGCACATGAAGAATCAACATTCTGATCGAGCCACCGTTGTGTCCGTCAATTGGTACCCCTGCCCGCAGAGGCGTCCATCAGCGCGTGGCCTCCACCCCCGGCCCGCAGGCGCGACCACCGACTGCGCGGTGACCACCACCGACCCGACGCATCGTGACGCGCCACGCCCCCACCACCGCGACTGCCCGGCACGCGATCGGCACGAAACCCTCCGGCTTGCGGGGCCACGAACGCACGTCGTGCGTGCGTCGGGTGTCATTCAGGGTCTATCGTCCACGACCCCTTCTTTCTTGACCGGCATCAGGTCGGCCTTGCTGACGCCGAGCATGAGGAGCGCCGTGCTGGCGACATAGATCGAGGAATAGGTACCGATGAACACGCCCACCAGGAGCGCGAACGCGAAGCCGTGAATGATCTCACCACCGAGGAAAAACAGTGCGATCAGCACCAGGATCGTCGTGAACGAGGTGGCGAGTGTGCGCGACAGTGTCTCGCTGAGCGACTGATTGATGATGGCTTCCGGCGAGCCCTTGCGCACCTTGCGGAAGTTCTCGCGGATGCGGTCGAACACCACGATCGTATCGTTCAGCGAGTAGCCGATAACGGCCAGTACGGCGGCGAGCACCGGGAGGTCGAACTCGATCTGCAATAGCGCGAACATGCCGACGGTAATGACCACGTCATGCACCAGCGCGACGACGGAGCCGACGGCGAAGCGCCATTCGAATCGCATTGCGACGTACATGAGGATGGCGATCAGCGCCACGAGCACTGCGAGCGCGCCGTCCTCGGTGAGTTCGTCACCGACCTGCGGGCCGATGGACTCGACGCGGCGCAGCTCGACCGTACCGGTCGCGGCCTTCGACAGGGCCGCGTAGACCTCGTTGCT
>JAGRHA010000171.1 GCA_020445205.1 Gammaproteobacteria bacterium | reverse complement strand
GCAACAAGTCGGGCGTGGCGACGATCGACTTCGAGTCGGACGGTACCGGTACGAGCGGCCTGGGTATCACGACGCTGGCGTCGCAGGACGTGCAGGTGACCGGTGCGGTGTACCGCCTGGCGCAGATCGGTGTCGCCCCGAACCCGATCACGCTGAACGCGCGTGTCGGCGACATGGCATCGGCCGTCATTGACATCAGCAACACGGCGGCCAACGACGGCTACTCGGAGGACCTGAAGGTCACCGGTCGTACCGACTCGGGTGATGTCGCGTCGAGCGGCATGATCGGCGGCCTGATCGCGGCCGGCGCCACGGACAGCAACATCAGTGTCGCACTGAATACTGTCAGCTCCGGCGCCAAGAGCGGCAGCGTTGCGTTCACGGCCGTGTCCGACGGTACCCAGACCAGCGGCTTCCTGACCGATGCAGCGATTCCGGGTGCCACGGTGAACGTGCTCGGCAACGTCTGGCAGACCGCGGTGGCCGATGTTCAGCCGACGGTTGACTTCGGCATCGTTCACGTCGGCGACAGTGTTGCTGACATGGGTGTTGGCGTGTCGAACACGGCTAGTGGCGCGCTCGTCGACGTCGTCCGCGGTGGCATCACGTCAACCACCGGCAGCGCGTTCAGCGGCGGTGGCAACCTGGGTGCGGGTGTCGCCACCGGTGGTTCCGACAGCAGCAATCTGTTGATCGCACTCGATACCAGCAGTGCGGGAACGTTTTCGGGTACGGCAAATGTCGACTTGACGAGCCACAACGACGACCTCGCCGACGTATCGCTTGGTACGACGACGGTGAACCTGTCGGCACAGGTCAACGCCTATGCGAACCCTATCTTCCAGTTCGTTGCCGGCGATGGCAGCTTGGGGGGGGCGGGCAACAACTTTGTGCTTGATTTCGGCTCTATCGCGGTCGGCACGATGGGCAGCTGGGATGCCGAATTGGCAATCAGAAACGCGGTCACGGTACCGGCTGACGATGTCGACGGCCTTTTTGACTTGACGGGTGTCGACGACTACCTTGCAAGCGGGTTCGTGGGCTTCATGGATCTCACGGCGGGTGACTCAGTATCCGGTTTGTTGCTGAGCTTGGATACTTCCTTGCTGGCTGCCGGCTTGTACAGCGACACCCTAGTACTGCTGGCAGAAGGCCATAACGCCAGCGGCTACCGCGGCTCGCTCGCACCAATCACTTTGACGATCCGCGGCCAGGTGTTTCAGCCGGGAGTAAACGTGCCGGTCCCTGCAACGTTGCTGCTACTGTTGGTCGGTCCCGTACTGATTCGCGCAGCAGGATCGCGCCGTGTCCGCGGTTGAGCCGCGGCCGACCGCTCCTCAGCCTTCCCGCCAAGCTCAGCTGCAGTACGCGGTACTGTGGGTGCTGGCGGGGTTGGCCGTCCTCGCGCTGATCGCCAAGATCTATCTCGGCGCGCGTGCGGCGGGTCTGGAGCGTGATGGGATCGCCATGCAGCAATTCATCAACCAGAGCATGACCGTCAGTCGTCTTAACGTGGAGTTAATCCAGCTACTCGCCAAAGTGGCTGCGAACACGGGCGATCGCGATATCAGCACATTGCTCGATGCCCAGGGAATCCAATACTCGGCAACACAACAGAAATGAGTACGGCCGTACCATCAAAGCCTCAAGCGCGCCCCAAGCGCTCAATATTTCTGCCGATCGCACTTGTCGCTGCCGTGGTCGCCATTTCTTTGATGAACGACGTATATCAAGGACTCGTTCGCGTCTCTGCGTTGCAGGACCGTATTGAGAGCTTGCAGGGCTCCGTCGCCGACGCCAACAAAGTGCGTCTGCAATTCGATGCATTGGCGAAAGGGGTCGCCCTGTTGGCAGACAGCGGCAACGCGAATGCGGCAATGATTATGGGGCAACTGAAGAAAGCCGGCGTCAACGTGGACATGAAACGCTGATCGGCGTGATGCTGCCGTGGCGACTCGGCCGCGTACGCTCGTATTCGACAAGTTGCGATGCGTTCGCCAGCTACGACTAATGTGCAAGCTGGCGTGGCCTCGTCGGTCCAATATCTTGGCTGTGTGCCAATAGTCAAGGTTTCTGGCCCATGTTGTTTCTCTACAGGGTGCATGTGGAGCGATCCAATAACTTTTTGATGATTCGCCGAGTGTTGGTATTCAACGGCGCCAAGCTGGCTAGAGCGAATCAAACGCCACATTGTGCGTGCTGCTACGGTTTACGGTAGTTGTAGGCAATGGAGGCCCTGGTGTTTGCGCCGCTCCTCGCCAACAATGGCTCGCGAGAAGCGCGGACCGCAGCCAATGTCCAACATGTGGCCGTCGCGTGTGGCGCGACCGACAATGTATGCGCAAGCGTTTCGCGTGTTGACCGGTAAGGCTTGTCGCGAAATGCGATGCACCTGCACGATCAGGTTGGCTGACGGTGAATACTCAGCGCACATCGAGCGCCACCCCCATCCCTGCTGTTACGTGCCATTGTCGCCTCACTTACTGGTGGAGGCACATCGCGTATCTGTGGTTCGCTGTTCTTTCCGCGGAACAAGGTTTGCGGGTTGATGGCAATCGGAGACGATAGCTCGTTTCATGGATTTGGTCGTATGTCGAGCGAATACCGGCTCGTCGGATGCGAATGAGTAGTCGACGCGAATTGGCTCTGCAGGGCTTATTGTTGCGGAAGCCGAGGTCCAGCCTGCCGTGGGCGACGCTGCCAGAATCCGTCGTGACTCCATGCTTGTTTGTGAGTACGAACGACAAGCAGGACCCCGTTAGCGCAGAGGTGCCACCTGCGCCGGTGCGTCGACGATTCGAAGTGTCCGTAGCTTCTTCCGGGTCGCTTTCTTGTAGGGATTGGTAGCGGTTCTGTCGTCGAAAACCTCCAAGTTGAGGGAATTGCCACATTTGTTCAGCCTAATACAGTCCGTTGAATTGCGGACTGTCTCCGAGGAGAGCGGCAACCGCTGCGCCTGCGGAGCCAAGCGAGGTTCGAAGGCAAAGGGGATTGATCAGCATCGCCGCTCGCATCGCACTTTCTTCGAACTGAGTTGTCAGGCGTGCAATCTGCATGTTCGGTCACGTGACACGCAGGTAGCAGCGCGGCATGAATCTTCTAGCTATGCCCGAAGATCGCGGAGTTTCCGTTCGTCATCCGCGAGGATTCTGCCGCTCGTCGGATCCAACCTGGGGCCGACACCAACACACTCGCTGGTCGTCGGGTTCGGCAAAAAGCCTATCAATGGCTCGCGCGTCGGCCCATGAACAAGGGACGGCGTGGGTATGGCATCACTGCGACACCGGCCATGCCCCTTCGTGTGTGGCGACGGTCGATGGGACGGGCCAGCCGCGCCACCATTGGGCGATATCGCGATAGCAGCGCGCTGTCGATTCACGCTCAATGATCCAGTTCATGCTTCTACAGACCGTGTCCCCCCGGCACAGCGTCGATGCATATCTGCCGCCTCGGCGTAAGCTCTTGTATCCAGGTGCCCGGGAAGCGTCGTCATTCCCGTTGTTGGTCGATCTGCAAAGCGTTCACGTACATCCCGGACTCCGGGGGGGGCGGGCGTGCAATGGCAACGGGCATTACCGCTGCCCGCTTCGCAGCAGACGCAACTGTCGCCGCCGCTCGGTCGAGCGATCGGCGGCGACAGGTCATCGCAATATGTGAAATTTGTTCCTCCTTGGTGGTTCAGCAATATGCCGCTCGGTCGTTAATAACCCTACGTTTGTTACGTGTTGTCAGCGGTAGCGCCAGCGACAAGGAAGACATGACAACGACTGTCCCCCGTTTCGGTTCCTTGCTGCGTGCCGGCGCCCGGCGCACCGGCATGAGAACGCGTCGCTTCCAACGCGTGTTCTGGGTCGTGAGCCTGATCATCGCCCTCACGGACGGCCTGTTCGTGTACGTCAACTACCGTGACACGCAACAGGTGCTGTACAAGACCTTGGCCGCTGAGGCCGCGCAGCACGAATCGGCCTTCGCGTTGAACCTGCGTTCGCTCGGCTTGCACATGCAGCAGATGGCCGCGTATCTCGCCAATCTTTCCGAGGTGCGCGATCTGTTCCTGCGTGGCTATCTCGCGGTCAAGGACGAGGGCGGCGGCGGTGGTGGCTCACAGGCCGCGGCCGTGCGGCAGCGGCTGTTCGAGCTGGTAGCGCCGGGCTGGCGCAAGTCCGCCAGCGACTACCAGATGCGTCTCCTGCACTTTCACCTTGGACCGGGTGACGTGTCGTTTCTGCGCGTCCACGAGCCAACGAGATTCGGTGACGATCTGTCGCAGATCCGCCACTCGATCACACACGCCATCAGCAACGATATGCCGACCCACGGTTTCGAGTCGGGGCGCGTGGATGCCGGTGTACGCGGTGTCGTCCCGATATCCGCGACCTTGCCTGGCCGCTCGATGCCGCAGGTGATCGGTGCGCTCGAAGCGGGTAGCTCGTTCGGCCAGCTGTTGCGCGTGCTCGAGTCGGGCACACATGCGGCGTATTCCGTGCTCATGACGACCGAGCATCTGTACGACACGCGTTGGCCCGATCTTGCCGCGAAACAGGTACGCAAGCGTCCGCTGCTGGGTGACTGGTTCATCGAGGCCACGTCTGATGAATCGTTGCTGCGCGAGATCCTTGCCGATCCCGCTGTTGCGGCAAAACTCGGCGCGCGCGAACCGATCGTGGCGCGTGTCGGTGAGACCGATTACGCGGTCTACGGTTTTCCGTTCCGCGATTTCGAGAATGCGCTCGACCCTGCGCAGCCCGCCGTGGGCGTCGTCGTCACCTGGCACGATGCCACGGCAGCGATCGCAGCGGCCGAGAACACCCTGATTACGAATGTTTTGCTCGGCGCTTTCGGCTTTCTTTTGGTCGAGTCGTTGCTGTTTGTCGCCTGGACACTTGCACGCACGCGCCTGCAGCGCATTATCGATGAGCGCACCGAGGCGTTGTCGGACACCAACTACGCGCTGCAGAAAGAGGTGTCGTTGCGTATGCAGTCCGAACACAAACTGCGCAACCATCAGGAGCACCTCGAACATCAGGTATCGTTGCGGACCAATTCGTTGCGCGAAAGCGTGGTTGCGCTCGAGCACGAGATGGAAACACGCAAGGCCGCTGAGCTGGCGTTGCAACGTGAGCGCGACCAGGCGCAGATCACGCTGCGTTCGATCATCGACGGTGTGATAACGACCGACGAACATTGCCGCGTGGTCTACCTCAATCCGGCAGCGCAGGACCTCACGGGCTGGTCGCAGCGTCAGGCTGAAGGTCGGCCGCTGGCCGAGGTGTTCAATGCGCGAGACATGGAGAGCGGTGGTGAGCCCGTGGTTTTCCAACCCGCAGACGATGCCCGTGCAGGCCGTCAGCATGGTGAGAACACCGAACTCACCCGGCGTGATGGTGATGTCGTCACCGTCGAGCACTCGGTGTCGCCGATACGCGACGAAAACGGCAGGAACCTCGGCGTTGTGTTGGTGTTCCACGACGATACGGAAGCGCGCGAGCTCGCCGTACAGCTGTCGTACCACGCTTCGCACGATGCCTTGACCGGGCTGCTCAACCGGCGTGCGATCGAGGTCGAGCTGGCGGAGGCGCTGCGCGACAGCCGCAAGGAAGGCAGCTGTCACGCGTTTCTGTACATCGATCTCGATCAGTTCAAGGTGGTCAACGATACCTGTGGGCATGTCGCGGGTGACGAGCTGTTGCGCCAGCTGTCGAAACTGCTGCAGCAAAGCACACGCAAGAACGACACGTTGGGGCGACTCGGTGGCGACGAATTCGGTTTGCTGCTGCGTCACTGTCCGCTGACAAAGGCGCAGGGTATTGCCGAACACCTGCTGCAGACGTTGCGTACGTTCCGTTTCGTGTGGCACGAAAAGACCTTCCGCGTCGGTGCCAGCATCGGCGTGGCGACGATCGAGGCCGAGTCGGAAAATATCGAGGCCGTTCTCAGCGCCGCCGATTCCGCCTGCTACCTGGCCAAGGACAAGGGCCGTAGCCGTGTCCAGCTGTGGCTACCCGATGATGGCGAACTCACCCATCGCCGCGGTGAAATGCAGTGGGTCTCACGCATCCAACACGCGTTGTCCGAAAACCGCTTCGTGTTGTTCGGTCAGCCGATCGTGCCGCTGAATGCCAGTGGCTCAGCGCACCAGGAAATTCTCGTGCGCATGCTCGACGAGCATGGTGAGCTCATTCTGCCAACGGCGTTCATTCCTGCTGCCGAGCGTTACGGCCTCATGGGTGACGTCGATCGCTGGGTCATCGACCGCGCGCTGCAGATGCTGCGGCAACAGCAGAATGCCTGGCCGAGGGTGACGCCACTGATGCTCAGCATCAACCTGTCGGGCGAAACGATGGCCGACGAGGGTATCCTCGCTTTCATCCGCGACCGAATCGCCGCGTACCGCGTCGACCCACGTCATCTGTGCTTCGAGGTCACCGAGACGGCCGCGATCGCCAACCTGGCGCGTGCGATCGACTTGATCGGCGAACTGAAGCAGGACGGCTGCCGTTTCGCGCTCGACGATTTCGGCAGCGGTCTGTCGAGCTTCGGCTATCTCAAGGCGCTGCCCGTGGACTACCTCAAGATCGACGGCAGCTTCGTGCGCAATCTCGACCGCGAACCGGTCGACCGCGTCATGGTCAAGGCCATCAACGAGGTCGGTCATGCAATGCAGCTCAAGACCATTGCCGAGTTCGTCGAGAATCAGCATATCGCCGAGGAGCTGCGCCAGATGGGGGTCGACTACGCGCAGGGTTACGGCATCGGACAACCCATGGCCCTGGTGGACAAGGTGGCGGTAAGTCGCTGACGTGGTTGGTGATGCTGGCGCACCGACGACCGTCGCTGGCGCTCTGCCCAGGGTGGCTTATCCGCTACGCCAGTAAGGGAATAGCGCATTTCCGCCCGCTAACGGTGCAAGCCGATATAATTCGCGCCGTTCTCATGCATTCGCTGCCGGCGTCAGACACTGGGTCTGCCGGGGCGGACGCCGCAGCGACAGACCATCATGCAGATTTCCGTCAGCGATCTGATCGTGCGGTACATGGAGCGTCTTGGCATCGACCTCATCTTCGGCATGCCGGGCGCCCACGTATTGCCGATCTACGACAGCCTGTATCACTCCCGCGTGCGCACCGTGCTGGTGAAGCACGAGCAGGGGGCGTCGTTCATGGCCGGGGGGTATGCGCGTATCGCGCATCGTCCGTCGGCCTGCATCGCGACCGCGGGTCCCGGCGCCACGAACCTGATCACGGGTGTCGCCAACGCGTTTGCCGAACAGCAGCCGATGCTCGTGATCACGGGCGAGACCTCGACGTACATTTTCGGCCGCGGTGGCTTGCAGGAAAGTTCCGGCGAGGGCGGTGCGATCGACCAGGCGGAGCTGTTTCGCGGCATCACACGCTATCGCAAACTCATCGAGCGTACCGACTATGTCGGCCAGGTGCTCAATCAGGCCACGCAGGCGTTGTTCGCGGCGCAGCCGGGGCCCGTGTTGTTGAGTGTGCCGTACAACGTACAGAAGGAGACTGTCGACGAGACGGTCCTCGAACAAGTGCATTTCCCCGACGCGATGGTTCGCGATGCCGGACAGCCCGGAGCCATAGCGCAACTGGCGCAGCTGATCCGTGGTGCCGAGCGGCCCGTGATCATCGCGGGATACGGCTGCATCAAGGCGGGTGCGCGCGGCGAGGTGGCGTCGATCAGCGAGGGCCTGGATATCCCCGTTGCAACGAGCCTCAAGGGCAAGGGTATCGTGACGGAAGGATCCCCTCTGTCGCTCGGCTGTCTCGGCGTGACGTCCAACGGCGAGGCGCGGCGATACATCGAAGAGCATGCCGACCTCGTGATCTTTCTCGGTGCTGGCTTCAACGAGCGCACGAGCTACCTGTGGGACACGAGCTTGCTCGACGGCAAGACGATCGTGCAGGTCGATCGCGATGCGAGTCAGCTCGGCCGTGTGTTCAGCCCCGATGTCGCGATCCAGGGCGATGTGCGCCACGTGCTCGAGGACCTGCGCGAGCAATTGCAGATCGACGATGCCGCGCACGCGACCGCACCCCTCGCACCCATGGCAACGGTACCGGCAGCCGAAGACGATCCGCGTTTCGCGCTCATTCGTGGCTTCTACTCCGCACTGGCACAGTACTTTCCACATAACGCGATCGTGTTCGACGACAACATCGTGTTCGCGCAGAGCTACTTCGATGTATCTGATCGCAATCACTATTTCCCCAATTCCGGCATCTCTTCGCTCGGTCATGCGATCCCGGCAGCGATCGGTGCGCGCCTGTTCGCAGAGGACAGCCCGACATTCGCAATACTCGGCGATGGTGGCTTCCAGATGTGTTGCATGGAGATCATGACGGCGGTCAACTACCGCGTGCCATTGAATGTCGTCGTCATCAACAACGGGACGATGGGCCTGATCCGCAAGAACCAGTACCAGTTGTACGGCGAGCGTTACATCGATTGCGATTTCAGCAATCCCGACTTCGCTGCGCTCGCGGCTGCGTTCGGAATCGCCTACCACCGCATCGAGCAGTTGTCCGATATTGACGATCTGTTCCAACGTGCCGACCTCGAAGCCGCGATCAATCTGGTCGAGATCGTCATGGACAAGCATGCGTTTCCCACCTACCTCTCGTCGCGTTGAGCCGGTGTCCGCGATGAACCACAACGCGCTGCTGGCGCGTATCGGTGAACTGGAGCAGGCGCTGTGGGCGGCGCCGGCCGAACCCTCGCGGCTGGAAGCCTACCAGGCGGCTTACCGGGATCTGGAGGCAGCGATCGCGGCCACTGGCGACGACCAGCGACACCATTTCATCATCGTCATTCCCGTCGCCGACAGTCCGCAGCATCTGCAGACCTGCCTCACCAGCCTGCTGCAGCAGTGCCAGGCATACGGCTATGGTGGTTCGGCAGATGGACGCTTTCGCAAAGTCAGTGTGCTACTGGCCGACGACTCGGCCGAGCCCGCGAACATTGCACGCAACCGCGAGATCGCCCACGACTCGGAGTCCCGTGGACTGACGGTCGAGTACTTTGGCCTCGATGAGCAGCGTGCGTTGTTGGCGTCGCTCGACGGCATCGATTTGCGCGGCATCGTCGGCGACCATCCGTACGACGCGTTCTCCCACAAGGGGCAGGCGATGATGCGCAACATCGCCTATCTCAAGCTCGCCAGCATGCAGGCGCAGCGGCCGCGTGATCGCCTGTTGTTCTATACCATCGACGCCGATCAGTCTTTTGCCGTCAATGTCGTGACCACTGATGGCGGCGTGGACCTGCGCGCGCTGAACTACTTCTACCATCTTGATCGCCTGTTCGACGATGGGGGAATCCAGGTGCTCACGGGTAAGGTCGTCGGTGATCCGCCCGTCTCGCCTGCGGTGATGGCGGCGAACTTTCTCGATGACGCGATCGCCTTCATCTCCTCGTTGCGTGACGCGTCGGCCGATGCCGATTATCAACAGCCGTCATTGGATACCCGCGGGTCAGGCGAAGCGGCCTACCACGACATGGCGGACATGTTCGGTTTCGGTCATGTCGGCAGCGTGTACCGTTACCGCTGCCGAAACAGCGCGCAGCCCAGTAACCGTGAGGCGTTCGAGGAGTTTGCCTCGCATCTGAATCGCTTTTTTCACGGCGAGCATCCGACGCGCATCACCTGGTACCGGCACGCGCCGCTCGACGACAGCGTGCAGCCGGCGCGTACCGTGTACACGGGCAACTACGTGTTCACCGCCGATGCCCTCGGGCACTTCATTCCCTTTGCGCCGCTGCGCCTGCGCATGTCGGGACCGACCATGGGGCGGGTGTTACGCGCCTGGGTCGGCAAGGCGTTCGTTTCGGCCAACGTGCCGATGTTGCATCGGCGCACGCTCGACGCCACGGGTGCTGCGGAATACCGCCCGGGCGTTGTCGATCATGCGGCGCAGGTCGATATGGCGGACGAGTTCGAACGCCAATTCCACGGCGACGTGATGCTGTTTTCCATCGAACGCCTGTCGGCGCTCGGCTTTCCGCGCGACGCGCTCACCGAACAGCAAATCGCCACGACACTCGATGCCGTGCGCATGGAGATGCACGAACGCTACGCCGCGCGCCGCGAACAGATTCTCGCGCGCGCCACCCATCTGCGTACGCTGGTCGTCGGCGGTGATCCGTGGTGGTCAGCGCTGGCTGCGGCACGCGCGTTCGCGCACTTCGTCGACAACATCGAACGCAACTTCGGCAGCCATTCCGCGGCCGCACAGCGGATAGATGACACACAGCGCAGTGCGCACTGGCGCGGTCGCCAGCTGGCGGCGATAGCGACGCTGCGCAGTGACCGCGGCGCGTGGCGCAGTGCGCTCGTGCGCCTGCGTGACCGAACCGTTGCGTGATGCGCACGATCCGTTATTGGCATGATCGCCTGCGCCATCCCCGGCGTTACCGCGAACTCGCACAGCTGCTGAGCGTACCTCACATGTCCGCGGCAGAGGTTGCTGAGCTACAAGCGCAACGCTTCGACGCGATCGTGCGCCATGCCGTCTCACAGACGACGTTCTACGCTGACCACTACGCCGCGCTCGACGTGGCAGTGGGGCAGCGCGTGCGGCCAGAGCGGTTGCCGCCGCTGCGCAAGCACCAGGTGCGAGAGCACCTCGATGCGATGCTGGCGCGAGACGCCGATCGTGCCGCGGTGAAGCTGGGGCATACCGGTGGTTCGACTGGCGAACCGCTGAACTTCTATTACACGCGGGAAAAACACGAGCGCATGCTGGCCGGCATGAAGCGCGGCTTCATGATGTCGGGGTGGCTGCCCGGTGAACGTGTGATGTACCTGTGGGGAGCGAGTCGCGACGTGTCCGGGCGCGGCGTGTTCGCGCGCGAGGCGTCGAACGTGCTCGATAGCGAGATGTCGCTGGCCGCGGTGTCTTACAGCGAGGCGAATCTCGCGGCCTGGTGTCGCAAGCTGCAATCCTGGCGCCCGGTGCTGCTTTACGGTTATGCCTCGGCGCTCGCCGAGCTAGCGCGTTTCATGCTCGACACCGCAACGAGGCCACCGGCGTCATTGATTGGAGCCTATTCCACGGCCGAGATGCTCGACGCCGATCAGCGTCGATCGATGGAAGCCGCCTTCGGCTGCAAGGTATTCAATCAGTATGGGTGCCGCGAGGTGCCCAACATCGCGTGGGAGTGCCGCGCAGGCGGTATGCACGTGTTCAGTGACCTGGTATTGCTCGAAGCGGATGACGCGGTTGATGAGCCCGGCCGCCTGCTCGTCACCTCACTCAGCGACCGCGTGATGCCGTTTATCCGCTATGCCATCGGCGACAGTGGTGAACTGGTCGATGGTGAATGCGACTGTGGCCTGCCGTTTCCGTTGATGCGCATGTCGATGTGTCGCCACAACGACCTCATCGTGACGCCGGACGGCGCACGCGTGCATCCATCGGTGCTCAACGGTTTGCTGTACGGCATGACGGCAATCCGCAGTTACCAGTGGGTCCAACTCGCCCCTGCGCGTCTGCGCCTCGATGTCGTATGCGAGGGGCGCCTGCCGTCGTCGACGATCGACGATATCCAACGTGGTTTGCAGCAGCGTGTACATCCGGCGATGCAGCTCGAATGTGCCTATCGCGATACCATCGAGCGTACCGCTGCGGGTAAGCATCGCTTCGTGATCGGCCTCGGCTGAGCCTCGCGAAGTCGCGTCAGGGCAGCATCTCGAGCGCGACCGGGAAAACGGAGTCGCCGTCGACCGCCCCCCCGTCGAGGCTCACCCAGAGATCAGTGTGGTCATGCAATGCCCGATAGTAGGTGATCTTGTCTTCGAGCCGATGCAGGAATTCGATCTGCTGACGTGCCGGCCACGTCTCCCAGTCTTCGAGCGACAGGTTCATCACCTCGCCGCGATACGGCAGGTCCTCGATGTATTCGCGCATGAATCCGAGGTCGGCGAGGCTGTTGCCCGCGCCCGCTGTGGTTGCCGTCGTGCTGCCGAGTTGTTCCGGGTCGCGCGCAATGGTGGCCGCGAGACTCTTGAGTTCGTTGAGGAAATTCTGCGGTGACAGCAATCCCTCTTCGGCGGTCTGCAGAACGCCCCTGAGAATGTCATGCAGGTCCGACAACTGGTCGCGCGTGAGCAGTACGCGCACGTCGAGCGTGCGGCGTTCGGGATTGCGGATGTCGCGATCCAGAAGCCAGGCATTGAACACATTCGGGATCTTGTCGCTCTCGTCGCGCTTGAGATATTTCATGCGCAGGGCGTAACCGAGCCGTGCCACTTTGTTCTGCAGTTCCGCAAGCTGCGGATTGGGGCTTGCTTCCACGACTACGGGTGCCGCGGGGGGCGGGGGTGCCGGTGGCAGGGGCTGCGCGCCGGCGGCCATCTGTACCTGCATCGTGATCTGTCCGGCGAGGGTGTCGAGCACGTGGCCGAATTCGTTCACGTCGCCCGTCGGTACGGCGTAGTAGAGACTGCCGATGCCCGGAAACTTGGCGAGTTCGCGGTACGCCGCCGCGGCGCTTGCGTGGTCCGCCTTGGTGGCATCGGTCAGCAGGTGCAGCACGAAAATCGCGACGCCTTTCTCGCGTGCGAGCTTGCGCAAACCATCGGCATCCATACCGGTGCTCGACAGCGGGTCGCCTGCGCCGCGCGGGCCGGCATCGGTGACCAAAACCAGATAGCGGGCAGCGTGGCCATCCCATCGCATCTCGTCGAGCGCTTTCTTGACGCCGGCGTAGGCATCTTCGGCAAAGTCCTTGCTCGACACCTTGGCCGCGGCGAGGCCGTTGACCTGGCTGATGAAGGTGCCGGGATTGCGCCCCTGCTCGAGGTCGACATAAGTGCGTGTCAGGTACTCGAGACCGGGCACTGCCTCGGGCGCGTCACGGAACGCGACCAGGCCGAAGTTGACGTTGCCCAGCAGTCCGGCATTGCCGAGGGCGTCATAGATCTTCATCACGGCCTGACGCGTGCGCTCGATGTACGGGTCCATCGACAGTGTCGAGTCGATGGCAAACACCAGACCGGCACGGTAACCGCTTTCGGCCGCGTCATCGCCGCCGACAGGCTGGGTATCGGCGGCCGGTGCGACCGGTCGCTCGGCTTTGGCGGGGGTGGCTGGCGTGCTCGGTGCAGCGGGTGGCGGCGGGCTCACCGGCTTGTCGCTGTCCAGCGGTACACTCGATACCTGCAGCAGTCGCGACTGCTCGTTGCCGAGATAGATGTCTTCGTGGCGCAGAATCGGCACGAGATAGAAGTTTTCCCGGATATCCAGTTTTCCGGCGGGCTGGATGGCGACGACGGGCGAATCCGCTGTGATCTGGCCGGCTTCCGCCGCGCTGTGCAGTGCCGCATAGCGCTGCAGGTCGCGGCTCTTGGCGAGACTGCGCAGCGAGTC
>JAGRHA010000170.1 GCA_020445205.1 Gammaproteobacteria bacterium | reverse complement strand
TGTTCGTGATGCAGTGCTTTCAGCTCTACACCGCCAGCGTGCTGTATGTGACCCTGTTCCTCGGCGGCGGCGAGAACTGGGGGATGCTATTGATCAAGGCGTTCGCCGTGCTGGTGATTCCGATGTCGCTCGCTTTCCTTTTCCCGCGCTACCGTACCGAAGACATGATCACGATGCTGTGGAAATGGCCGGTGGCGCTGGGCCTGATCGGTTTGATGTTCGTGGGCGCATGAGGTGTAACGATGACGGATGACACACAGTTCCCGGTCAAGATCGAACAGCCAGGCCAAGTTGCGCAAGGTGGCAACGTCTTCAGCCGCGTGTTCGACGAACTGACGGCTTTCTGTCGTTCACGTTCGTTGTTCATCCTGCACTACTGCACCGGCTGTGGCGCGATCGAGCTGCCACCGGCGATGACCTCACGCTTCGATATGGAGCGTCTCGGCATCTCGCCGATGGTGTCGCCGCGTCAGGCCGACATCCTGCTCATCACGGGCTATGTATCGGTCAAGACGCTGAAGCGCGTGATGCTGACCTACGAGCAGATGGGCTCGCCCAAGTACGTGATCGGCATCTGTTCGTGCACGGTCAACGGCGGCATGTACTGGCAGTCATATGCAACGGCAAAGAAACTCAACGACTACATGCCCGTGGATCTGTACATCGCCGGCTGTATGCCGCGGCCGGAGGCTGTGATCACGGGTCTACGCCAGCTCATGGACAACATCGCCAAAGGTGAAGCCAACGGCTGGCAGGACTACTACCGACGTTACGATTACTACCTCGGCAACCAGCAGCGTCTGTTCGGTGAAACCTGGCAAACACCGACCGACGTGATCGCGGAAGCGAAGCATTACGACCTGTTCGGGCCCGAGACGCTCGGCAAACACACCGAGTTGCTGTTGCAGCATCAGAAGCCGCTCGAGGCACTCGAAATGCGTCTCGGCCTCGACGCACCGGAAAAGGTGAAGTCATGAACGAAGCCCACCTTCCGGTCGAGCGTCTCAGCATCATCCTCGGTGAGGTCAAGGACGTCCGTGTGAGCCAGCGCGGCCCGCGGCGCACACGTCTCGACGTCGCCGCCGATGCCCTGCCCGCGCTGCTCGAACTGCTCAAAGGCCGTGCCGGTTTCGTCCACCTCTCGGCGATCAGCTGTGTCGACTGGCCCAAGGACGGCCAGTTCGAACTCGTCTACCACCTGTGGTCATACGAACTCGATCTGCTGGTGTCGGCGCACACGCGTATCGCGCGCGATCCCGGGGTGTATGTATCGGTCTACGACATCTATCACCCGGCCGGTTTCTTCGAGCGCGACATCCACGAAATGTATGGCGTGTTCTTCGAGGGCGCGCCCGACATGGAGAAATTCATCCTCACCGAATGGGACGGCCCACCGCCGATGCGCAAGGAATTCGACAGTGAGGCCTGGGTCAACGACCACTTCGACTGGCAGGACTATCGCCCCGACTGGCTGCTCGAACTCGAGGCCCAGGGTGGCGGTATCGTGATCCCGCCGGACGAACAACGTTTCAGCCGGCGCGGTTTGCCGGAGGCCGAAGATGAGAGCTGAGAACTACGAAGCACGCAATCATCCGCCGAGCAACGAGTTCGAGATCAACTTCGGTCCGAACCACCCCGGCATCGAGGGCAACTACGCACTCAAGGTCAAAGTGCACGGCGACGAGATCGTCGCCGCACGTGCCGATGGCGGCTACCTGCACCGCGGCTTCGAGAAGCTCATGGAACAGCGCCTGTGGATCCAGAACATCGCGCTCGTACCGCGGATCTGCGTACCCGACCCGGCACCCATGGAAGTCGCCTATTCGATGGCCGTCGAACAACTGTGCGGACTCGACGTGCCCGTGCGCGCGCAGTGGTTGCGCGTACTGCAGCTCGAACTGTCGCGCGTCGCTGCGCACCTGTTCACCTTCGGCGGCCACGCGGCGACGACGGGCATGTATACGCCGATGTTCTGGGGCGTCGCCGACCGCGATCTGCTGCTCGACCTGTTCGAGGAACTCACGGGCGGGCGTGTCTACAGCATCTACAATATTCCGGGTGGCGTACGCCGCGATGTGCCCGACGGCTTTCTCGAACGCCTGAGCACGACCCTCGACTACATCGACTCGCGCCTCCCCGACTACGACAATCTGCTGTTCACGAACCAGGTGTTCGTCACGCGCGCCAAGGGAACGGGGCCGATCACCCAGGCGCAGGCGCTCGACTGGGGCGTGACCGGACCCAACCTGCGTGCCACCGGTCTAGCATTCGACGTGCGCCGTGACGATCCCTACCTGGTGTATGACGAACTCGACTTCGACATCCCGACCGAGCAACCCGGCGACGCCTGGGCACGCACGCTCGTCCGCCGCAACGAACTGCTGCAGAGCATCCGCATCCTGCGCCAGATCATCGATCGCCTGCCGGGAGTCGCCGGCCCGATCCGCGCGCCGATCCCGAACCCGCTGGCCTGGCGCGTGCCAGCCGGCGAGGCCTACGTACGCATCGAATCGTCGAAAGGCGAGCTTGGCTGGTACGTGGTATCCGACGGCAGCGAAAAACCCCACCGCGTACACGTGCGTGGGCCGTCATCGATGCATGCGGTGCAGGTGCTCGAACACCTCGTGACCGGTTGCCGTATCGAGGACGTCGCGCAGATCATGTTTTCGCTCGACGCCTGCCCGCCGGAGGTCGACCGATGAGTGCCATCGATTACAAAAAGGCTGGTTCGATCCTGAACCCGTTGAAGAACCTGTCGTTCTTCTCCCGCCCCGCCGTCACCGAACCACTCGAACCACGACTCGCGTCGCTGCGCTACCGCGGCTTCCATCTCAACGACTGGGAAAAGTGCGTCGGCTGCTCGACCTGCCAGAAGGTCTGTGACAATGCCGCGATCACCATGGTGCGCGTGCCGCAATTGCCGGAGGACCCGGCCAAGGGCGTTCGCAATCTGCGCCCTGCGATCGACTACGGGCGTTGCTGCTGGTGCGCACTGTGCGTCGACCTGTGTCCGACGGGATCGATCAGCCTGTCGCGCGAATACGTGCACACCTGCACCGACGATCAGTTGTCGAGCTATTTCGTACTGCCCGACCCCAACGGCATGCACAAGACATGGTTCGGTGAAGGCTGGAGCAAGACGCCCGAGAACGACCTCGTCGACCCGCAGCGCCAACACATGGGTGAGCTCGAAGCTGGCGAGCGTATCGACAACTTCGACGAGATCGTCACCGGCTACGACAAGCAGCAGGCGATCATCGAGGCCTCACGCTGTGTGCAGTGTGGCATGTGCCATGACGCCTGCCCCACACACATGGACGCACCCGAGTACATCCGCGCGATCTGGCAGGACGACCTCGAAGAGGCCGTGCGGCAGATCTACAACACGAACCCCTTTGCGCACACCTGCGGCCGCGTCTGTACGCACCGCTGCGAAACGGCCTGCTCGATCGGCAAGCGCGGCGAACCGATCGCGATCCGCTGGCTCAAACGCTACGCGATGGACCAGTTCTCGACCGACGACGTGCTGCGCATCGTCGGGAAATCCGAGGTACCGGCCAGCGGGCATGCCGTCGCCATCGTCGGCTCCGGCCCGGCCGGATTGACGGCCGCCTATGATCTCGCGCGCCTGGGACACCGCGTCACCGTGTACGAGGCGCTCGACAAAGCCGGCGGCATGCCGCGCTACGGCATACCCGAATACCGCCTGCCCTATGACCGTCTCGATGCCGATATCGACGTCGTGCGGGCGATGGGCGTCGATATCCGCTGCAACACGGCGATCGGGCGTGATGTCAGCCTGCAGCAGCTGCAGCAGGAAAACGATGCCGTGTTGTTGGCCCTCGGACTGCAGCTCGGCCGCTCGACACGCATACCCGATTCCGACCACCCCGGGGTGGTCAAGGCCGTCGAGGTACTGCGCCGGATCACTGCCAACGAAGCGTTCGATCTGCCGCGCAGCGCCGTGGTCATCGGCGGGGGCAACGTGGCGATGGATGCGGCACGCAGCCTCGCCCGACTGCAGAAGCAGTCCTTCGGTGAGGTACGCGTCACCGTGTGTGCCCTCGAGGATTTCGACCACTTCCTCGCCGACGCCGAAGAAGTACGCGAATCACGCGAGGAAGGTATCGAGATCCTCGACAGCCGCGGCCCCAAACACTGCGCCGTCGACAATGGCCGACTGATCGGCCTGCACACGCTCAAGGTGCTGTCGATCTTCGACGAACAACATCGCTTCGCGCCCAAGTATGACGACAGCGACGAACGCCTGCACGAAGGCGAGATGATCGTAGAAGCCATCGGCCAGATGACCGACACCGATCTGCTCGGCGAGCAGCTGACCGAGGCGTTGGAATGGAACCGCGGCCGCCTGCAGGTCGACGTCGACGGCCGCACGTCGCAAGACTGGTTATGGGCCGCCGGCGACATGGTGCACGGCCCGGACGTGGTACATGCCGTCGCCGACGGTCACCGCTGTGCACGCAGCATCCATGCCCATCTGATGGCGGAACAGAACAAGGAGCAACCGGCATGAGTGCGCACGGTGAAGGCCACGTGAGTGGTCGCGATAAGCTCGAAAACAGCAAGACGCTGGACGAAATCCTGCGCACCGCGACGAGTTTCGAAGAGACCGCGCGCAACTTCTACCGCGACCTCGCGCCCAAGGTGAGCAAGCGCATGCGCTGGCTGGTCGAGGAACTGGCGCAGGAGGAGCAGGAACACTACGACCTGTTCACCGCACTGCGGCAACGCGACGACATCCACACGCAGATCCAGGCACGCATCACGACGCCGGTCGCCGATCACAAGTTCTCCGACTACATCCAGCTCCCCGACCTCGGCGACAACCCCGACGACCAGGCAGTGCTGCAGTATGCGCTTGGCCGCGAACACGCTGCGATGGA
>JAGRHA010000169.1 GCA_020445205.1 Gammaproteobacteria bacterium | reverse complement strand
TAGACATCGAGCGTTTGCAGCGCCTGCTCGCCGTACGCGACATCGGCCAGATCGGGTGCAGGGCCGCGCTGGCGGCGTGCGACAAGTCGCTGCAAACGGTTTACCTTGCGTGCCCACTCGGCGCAGCTCAGTGCGCGGCCGTCGTCGATGTCGGCCACGTCGTCTGCCGCTATGTCGGTAGTCGGTTCGGCCACGTGTCCGTGGGCATGCAGGGGTTCCTGCGGGTGCTCGGCAAGGGAGCCCGCCATGACACCAGCGCAGGCCAGCAGGCCGACGAGCGCGAGTCGCGCGACCCCCCGTCGGGGGTTGCCGTGCATGGAACCGTGCATGCGTGTGACTCCGTACAGCGTGGTGAAACCCGCTGCGGCATTCTAGGTACCGCTGTGCGGCGTGTCCGCTGGGTTTCGATCCGACGAACAAAGCATCATCGTAGTCGAGTGTGGCCACGGCGGCACTTGCGGTCTGCGTGACGGCATAGGCTCCACCTGCATGTCACTGCCGTGCCCCAAAATGATGCGCCGCACGGGGTGTCGAATCGGCAGCGAATTGACATCGGGCAGGTCGTGCACATGTCGATGGTCGCGCGTTGGGCGTAGGATATAGGGCTACCGGCTCAAGCAGGCCCGCGCCGGTTTCGCGATGCGACCCGCGAAAGCGCGCGACGGGCTGCGACGTGCGCGGTGTTACCGCGAGGCAGCAACGAAGGTCGACGAATGGACAAACCACTGCGCGTGCAGCGACGCAATTCCGGATTCAGCGGCGCCAACGCCGAATACATCGATCAGCTCTACGAGGCGTTCTGCGAATCGCCCGAGCTCGTTTCGCCCGAATGGCGGAGCTTTTTCTACGGTTTCGAACACGGCGCGAGTGAGACCGATACCGCGCGCGTCATGCAACCGGCACCCGCGACAAGCCCGATGTCGGGTGTCGAGCGTCTGTTCATGGCGTTCCGGCATCTCGGTCATCTGTACGCCGATATCGACCCGCTGGGCCTGATGGTGCGGCAGAAGCCGAAGGAGCTGGATCCCGCCTATTACGGCCTCGACGACGAGGCGTTGTCCACGTTGGTCAACGTGCTGTCGATCGACGCCGAACACGCCATGCCCGCAGGCGAGGCGGTCGACGTGCTGGAGCGCGTGTACTGCCGCTCGATCGCCACCGAGCACATGCATATCACGGCCTCGGACGAACGGCGCTGGATCGAACGCCGCCTGGAGTCGACGCGCGGTGACTGGTCCGCACAGAGCACACCGCGTGCGCGTGTAGATACCCTGCGTGATCTGACCGCCGCCGAGGGACTCGAGCAGTACCTGCACCGACGCTATGTCGGCCAGAAGCGTTTTTCGCTCGAAGGCGGCGACTCACTGATTCCCCTGCTCGACGAGATCGTGCAGGGCGGTGGTGAGCGCGGGATCACCGACATCGTCATCGGCATGGCACACCGCGGCCGTCTCAATGTGCTCGTCAATCTGCTCGGCAAGGCCCCCAGCGAACTGTTCTCGGAATTCGAGGGCAGGGGATTCAGCAGCGCATCGAGTGGCTCGGGCGACGTGAAGTATCACCAGGGCTTTTACTCGAACATCCAGACCGAAGGTGGGCCCGTGCACCTGTCGCTGGCGTTCAACCCGTCACACCTGGAGATCATCGCGCCGGTCGTCGAGGGCGGCTGTCGCGCGCGCCAGGATCGGCATGAAGACGATGCCACCGATCTGGTGCTGCCGGTCATCGTGCATGGCGATGCGGCCTTCATCGGCCAGGGCGTGGTCACCGAGACACTGAACCTGTCGAAGACGCCGGCATACGGCACGGGCGGCACGCTGCACGTGGTCATCAACAACCAGATCGGCTTCACGACCAGTCACCCGCAGGAAGCGCGTTCGACGCTGTACTGCACCGAGGTGGCCAAGCTCATCCAGGCACCGATCTTCCACGTCAATGCCGATGATCCGGATGCCGTGTTGTTCGTGACCCGGCTCGCGCTCGACTATCGCCTGACCTTCCATAACGACGTCGTGATCGACCTCGTCTGCTACCGCCGTCAGGGTCACAACGAGGCCGACGAGCCGTTGATGACGCAGCCGCAGATGTACCAGCGCATCCACGATCTGCCGACGACGCGAGCACTCTATGCGGAACGCCTGGTCGCCGAGGGCCTGATCAGCAGCGCCGACGCCGAAGAGATGCGCGAGAGCTATCGTGCCTCGCTGGAGTACGGCAAGGTCGTCGTACGCGAGTTCCTGCGCGGATCGCGCACGGGCTACGAAGCGCACTGGGAGCAGTATCTCAATGCGCGCCCCGACGAACATGTCGAGACGCGCGTGCCATTGCAGAAGCTGACCTGGCTCGGTGAGCGCGCGGTGCGCCTGCCCGATGGCTTCTCGCTGCAGCGCGGTGTCGCGCGTGTCGTCGAAGAACGCCGGCGCATGCTCGACGGCGAAGTGCCGCTCGACTGGGGCATGGCGGAAACGCTGGCCTATGCCACGCTGCTGCACGAGGGTTACGGCGTGCGCCTGTCCGGTCAGGATTCGGTGCGTGGCACGTTCGCGCATCGCCATGCCACGCTGCATGACCAGCACACGTTCGCCACCTACACGCCGCTGCAGCATGTGTTCGCGGGCCAGCCGCGTTTCGAGGTGATCAACTCGCTGTTGTCCGAGCTCGCTGTACTCGGTTTCGAGTACGGTTACGCGACCTCGATGCCGGGGACGCTGGTGATCTGGGAGGCCCAGTTCGGCGACTTCGCCAACGGTGCGCAAATGGTCATCGACCAGTTCATCGCCAGCGGTTTCCTGAAGTGGGGGCGGTTGTGTCAGCTCACGCTGTTCCTGCCGCACGGATTCGAAGGCCAGGGCCCCGAGCATTCGTCGGCACGGCTCGAACGCTTCCTGCAGTTGTGTGCCGAGCTCAACATGCGCGTGTGGGTGCCGACGACGCCGGCTCAGTTCTTCCACTTGCTGCGTGATCAGATCAAACGCCGTTTCCGCCGGCCGTTGATCGTGATGACACCGAAGAGTCTGTTGCGTCATCCACTGTCGAAGTCTTCGCTCGACGCATTCAGTGACGGTGGCCTGGCGACCGTGCTGGCGGAACAGGATCAACTCGATGCTGCACGCGTGCGGCGTGTCGTGCTGTGCAGCGGCAAGGTGTATTTCGATCTGCTGGGCTCGCGCCGTGAGCGTGCGATCGACGACATCGCGATCCTGCGCGTGGAACAGCTTTATCCCTTCCCGCGGCAGCGGCTGGCGGCGCTGCTCCAGCCCTACGCCAACGCCACGGAGATCGTCTGGTGTCAGGAAGAGCCGCGTAACCAGGGGGCGTGGTACCAGATCCAGCACCACCTGCGCGCATTGACCAGTGAACGACAGTCGCTGGGTTATGCGGGGCGTGCGCCGTCGGCGTCACCTGCCTGTGGTGATGCAGGCCTGCACCGTGCCCAGCAGCAGGGGCTCGTCGACGCCGCACTCGCGCAGGGCCGGGTCGAGGATCCCGGCGAACGTCTCGAGGACACCGACGGCCATCAGTTCGGTGGCTGAGCCAACCCGGATGCGCGCCGCGCGAGCGCGAGATTGCCGAGATCGAGTCCGTGATGTGTACATGTCAGCGACG
>JAGRHA010000168.1 GCA_020445205.1 Gammaproteobacteria bacterium | reverse complement strand
CGTGAACTCGCCGAGATCGCCGACGAAGACGCATTGGGACGGGTGCTGCGCCGCTTCCGCCATCGCCAGCTCGTGCGCATCATCTGGCGTGACCTGAGCGGCACCGCGCTGCTCGACGAGACCCTCGAAGATCTGTCCGAACTCGCCGACGTGTGCATCCGCGCGTCGCTCGACCGGTTGCACGCCTGGGCGGCGGCAAAATCCGGAGAGCCCCGGTCCGCCGATGGCAGCGCGCAGCGCCTGGTCGTGCTCGGCATGGGCAAGCTCGGTGCACGCGAGCTCAACCTGTCGTCCGATATCGACCTCATCTTCTGCTTCGCCGAGCACGGTCAGACGGATGGGGTACGAGCGATCGACAACGAGACCTTCTTCACCCGGCTCGGCCGCCAGCTCATCAATGTCCTGAGCAAGGTCACCGGCGACGGTTTCGTGTTCCGCGTCGATATGCGCCTGCGCCCGTTCGGCGATTCAGGTCCGCTCGTGGCGAGCTTCGACGCGATGGAGAACTACTATCACTCGCAGGCGCGCGACTGGGAGCGCTACGCCATGGTCAAGGCGCGGCCGATCACCGGCAGTGCCGACTATGTCGAACCGCTGATGGCGATGCTGCGCGCCTTCGTCTATCGCCGCTACATCGATTTCGGCGTGATCGAATCGATCCGCGACATGAAGCGCATGATCGAGCGCGAACTGCACAAGAAGGGCATGGACGCCAACATCAAGCTCGGCCAGGGCGGTATCCGCGAGGTCGAGTTCATCGGCCAGGCATTCCAGCTGGTGCGCGGCGGCCGCGAACCCGAGCTGCAGGAGCGGCCGATACAGACAGTGCTGCAGTGCCTCGGTGACAAGGACATCCTGCCCGCCTATGCCGTGCGCAAGCTGCGCGATGCCTACCGCTTTCTCCGCATGACCGAAAATCGCATCCAGGCGTGGAAGGATGAGCAGCGCCACCAGCTGCCGGCCGATCCCGTGGCGCGCGAACGCCTCGCGCACAGCATGGGGTTTGCGACCTGGGACGAGTTCGAGCCGGTACTGTGCCGTCATCGCCAGCGCGTGCACGAACAGTTCGGTCACGTGTTCGCCGCGCCACAGACCGAGAGCGCCGTCGAAGAAGGCCCGCTCCACGCCGTGTGGGGCGCGAAACAGGACGATGCGCTGGCGATGGTGGCACTGCAGGATGCCGGGTTCACGGCCGCCGAAGCGACACTGGCCCGGCTCGCCGAGTTCCATGCCTCCGCGCTCGTGCGGGCGCTGCCGACGCGTGGCCGCAGTAAGCTCGATCAGCTCATGCCATCGCTGATCGAGGCGGCTGCCGGGTCTGAGCGTGCCGATGTCACCCTCGCGCGCCTGCTGCAGCTCATCGCCGCCGTCGTGCGCCGCACGGCATACCTCGACCTGTTGCTCGAGAATCCGCTGGCGCTGTCGCAGCTGGTGCGGCTCGTGGGTGAAAGCAGCTGGGTCGTCGCCCAACTGATCCGTCAGCCGCTGCTGCTCGACGAGCTGCTCGACCCACGGCGCCTGTACTCGCCGCTGCACGCCGCAGAGCTGCGCCGTGAGCTCAAGACCCTGCTGGCTTCGGTTGCCGACGACGATCTGGAACAGGAGATGGAGCGCCTGCGCCAGTTTTCCCAGGGTAACCGTCTGCGCGTGGCGGCCGCAGATATCGTCGGCGCGATCCCGCTCATGGTGGTCAGTGACTACCTGACCGAGATCGCCGAGACCACGCTCGAGCGCGTGCAGACGAGTGCCTGGCGCGACCTGACCCGCAAACATGGCCGGCCGGGCGGAGAGGTTGGTGAAGACAGCGGCTTCGCGGTGATCGGCTACGGCAAGCTGGGTGGCATCGAGCTTGGCTATGCCTCGGATCTCGATCTGGTGTTTCTGCATGGCAGCACCGACCTCAATGCCATGAGCGACGGCAAGCGCAGTGTCGCCAACGATGTCTTCTATGCGCGCATGGGCCAGCGCATGATCCACATGCTGACCACGCGCACGCCGTCGGGTCAGCTCTACGAGGCCGACATGCGCCTGCGCCCCAACGGCAATGCCGGCCAGCTCGTGGCGTCCTTGGCAACGTTCGAGAAGTACCAGTTCAACGATGCCTGGACCTGGGAGCACCAGGCCCTGGTGCGGGCGCGTGCGATCGCCGGCGACGCCGTCGTGCGGGCGCGTTTCGCCGCGATCCGCCACCAGGTGCTGTGTCTCGAGCGCGATCCCGAAAAGCTGCTCGACGACGTGCGCTCCATGCGCGCCAAGATGCGCGCCAGCCTCGACCGCGGCGACGCCGAAAACTTCCACATCAAGCACGGCCACGGTGGCCTCGTCGACATCGAGTTCATCGTCCAGTATGCCGTCTTGCGCTGGGCACACCGTTACCCCGGCCTCACGGAGTGGAGCGACAACGCGCGCCTGCTCGACCGCTTGTCGGCACACGCGCTGCTGCCTGACGGCGCGGCCGGACAGCTGTGGAACGCGTACCAGGTCTTCCGCGGCATCGTCCACCGCCGCGCCCTACAGGAGGAAGGTTCCCTGGTGCCGGTCGACCAGTTGGCCGAGGAGCGGGCGATGGTGCGCGACATCTGGGCCGACGTGATCGGCGACGATGCGGCGCAGACCGCCGAGGCGCCATCGCCCTGAGAAGGCGCCAGCGTGTCGAGTGCGTGGCCGCTCACAGCCCTTCTGTGATTCAATACGGAGCTGCACGCGGCACGCTGCGGCGGGCTGGTCCCGGTTTCAATTGGAGTTCTTTGCGATGCAAACGATGGCCGATCGCGATGGCCTGATCTGGCTCGATGGCGAAATGGTGCCCTGGCGTGAGGCCAAGACCCACGTCCTGACCCACACCCTGCATTACGGCATGGGCGTGTTCGAGGGCGTGCGCGCCTACCATGCCGAACAGGGTACGGCGATTTTCCGCCTCGACGAGCATACCGATCGTCTGTTCCGCTCTGCGCATATCCTCGGCATGCCGATGCCGTTCGACCGTGAACAGATCAACGAGGCGCAGCGTGCCGCGGTACGCGAGAACAAGCTCGATTCGGCCTATATCCGTCCGATGTGCTTCTACGGTTCGGAAGGCATGGGACTGCGTGCCGACAACCTGCGCGTGCACTGCATGGTCGCGGCCTGGGCCTGGGGCGCCTACCTCGGCGAAGAAGGCATGACCAAGGGCATCCGCATCCGTGTCTCCTCGTTCACGCGTCACCACGTCAACATCACCATGTGCCGTGCCAAGGCCAACGGCAACTACATGAATTCGATGCTCGCGCTGCGTGAAGCGCTCGATACCGGCTACGACGAAGCCCTGTTGTTGGACGCCAACGGTTTCGTCATGGAAGGCTCGGGGGAAAACATCTTCATCGTGCGTGATGGCGTGCTGTACACCCCCGATCTGACCTCGTGCCTGGACGGCATCACGCGGCGCACCGTGATCCGGCTCGCCGAGGAAGAGGGTCTGAAGGTCGTCGAACGCCGCATCACGCGCGACGAGGTGTACATCGCCGACGAGGCGTTCTTCACCGGTACGGCCGCCGAAGTCACGCCGATCCGCGAGGTCGACGGGCGCGCAATCGGCAGCGGTACGCGCGGACCGATCACGGAAAAGCTGCAGAGCAAGTATTTCGACGTGGTGCACGGCCGCAGCGCCGCACACACAGACTGGTTGAGCCTGGTTTGATCGGGTTCGCGCAAAGGTTCGGAGAACGAGATGAACAGCAACACCGCGACGCCCACCAAAGGCACCCCGATCAAGGTCAGCCGCGCCGACCTGCCGCTGTCCTGCCCACGTCCCCAGGACGAGGTGTGGAACATGCATCCGCGGGTCTATCTGCCGATCGAAAAGGCTGGCGAGGCGACCTGCCCCTACTGCGGCGCGCACTACGTGCTGGTCGATTGAGGGCGTCGGCCACGACAGCCGTCCCCCAGCCGCTTCGGGCCTGACGTGACGACGGCCGCGCCCGAGGACGCCGCCGCCATCCTGGTCATCGGCCCTTCCTGGGTCGGCGACATGGTCATGGCGCAAAGCCTGTTCAAGGCGCTCAAGCGCCGCCATCCCGGTGCGCCCATCGATGTGCTCGCCCCGGGTTGGAGCCTGCCACTGCTCGCGCGCATGCCCGAGGTGCGACGGGGCATCGAGATGCCGTTGGGCCACGGTCGCCTCGCACTCGCGTTGCGCTGGCGCCTGGGCGAGACCTTGCGTGACCGCTACGCGCAGGCCATCGTGCTGCCGAACTCATGGAAATCCGCCCTGGCTCCATTCGCCGCGCGTATTCCCGTGCGCACCGGATGGCGCGGAGAGATGCGCTACGGCCTGCTCAACGACATCCGCGTGCTCGACGAGCAACGCTACCGCATGACGGTTGAACGTTTCGTAGCCCTGGCCGGTGACGGCGACGACGCGCTGCCGACGATCGAGCCACCGTTGCTGCAGGTGCGCGCCGCGGATGCGCAGGCGGCGATGCAGGCACTCGGCATCAAACGTGACCCCGCGCGCCGTGTGCTGGCCCTGTGCCCGGGCGCCGAGTACGGTCCGGCCAAGCAGTGGCCGACGGTGCACTACGCCGAACTCGGGCGCACCTTCGCACGCGAAGGCTGGGACCTGTGGCTATTTGGTTCCGACAAGGACAGTGCCATCAGCACGGGCATCGCCACCACGTGCAAGGTGGCGACCAACCTGGCGGGCCGCACGACGCTGGAACAGGCGGTCGACCTGATGTCGCTGGCCGATGCCGTGGTGTCAAACGACTCCGGGTTGATGCACGTTGCCGCGGCCCTCGATCGCCCGCTCGTGGCGCTGTACGGTTCGTCGGACCCCGGCTTCACGCCGCCGCTCAACGCGCGTCACCGCATCATCAGCCTCGGCCTGTCCTGCAGCCCCTGTTTCAAACGCGTGTGCCCGCTCGGCACGACGGCGTGCCTGGTCGACATGACGGTGTCACAGGTCGCCGATGCTCTGCGCGAGGTCATCGCTTGAACGATGCGCGTGCTGCTGGTCAAGACATCGTCGCTGGGTGACCTGATCCACACCTTTCCCGCGCTCAGCGATGCCGCCGCGGCCGTGCCCGGCCTGCGGATCGACTGGCTGGTCGAAGAGGGCTTCGCCGAGGTGCCGGGTTGGCATCCCGTGGTCGGCGAGGTGATCCCGATCGCGCTCCG
>JAGRHA010000022.1 GCA_020445205.1 Gammaproteobacteria bacterium | reverse complement strand
CGTCGAAACGGCGTCTCGGTGTCGTCCAAGCGCCGCAACCATCGTTAATGCAATCGCGAATCATACGCATTACTAAAAACAATACAAGCCAATGACGACGTGCCGACGTCGGACTCCTCTCACAAATAGCCGCGTTCGTATTCGCTAAGCGACTGAGCAAGCTTGACTTTTCACATTAGACTTTGCTAATATCCGCGCCACTTACCGCACGCCGTACCAGCGGTCTCGGAAATATCGGATCTGGAGATACCCTGAAATGTCCATCGAACGCATCGTTCTCGCATTCGCCGGCCTGATGATCATGCTCAGCGTCGCACTCGGCATGCCCGGCAGCCCCGTGTTTCATCACGTGTACTGGTTGTACTTCACGGCTTTCGTCGGCCTGAACCTGTTCCAGTCGGCATTCACGGGCTTCTGCCCACTGGCATCGATCCTCAAGGTCATGGGCAAGAAGCCCGGCACTGCCTACTGACGGATCGCAGTCCGCGAGATGAAGAAGCCGGCCTTTGCGCCGGCTTTTTTGTTGCCCGCCAACTTCTCCCACATCGGCGCAATAGCGTTCGAAACACCGCGTACACACGCACCGACAGTCGATCTGTGTCGGCGCCCACCCATTCCCTGTATTGCAAATACGAATGATTCGTAATATTGTCACTATTCGACGCTGTAGCGAGAGACCCAGCATCGAATGACCGCCAACGTCGGACCGGTTGCAGCGCATGGCGCTACAGCCGACCCCACGGACATCAGACCTCGCGGACAACCCAGAGTCGCCCCTGCAACTCAAGGCAGCCCGTCGGTGAAGGCGAAACCCGACTAACTTAAGCAGGCGTACCGGTGAGACGACAACACCGCAGACCTGTGCAAATACCCTCCATAGCCTTGGGAGCCTAGAACGTGAAAAAAAACCGAATCGCCGCGGCACTCGCCGCAACCATCGTCGCCAGCGGCCCGGCTGCGGCGGCCAGCTTCGACGACGAACTCGCCGCCATCAAGGCACGCTTGAATGCGCTCGAAGCACAGGTGCGTGACCAGAATGCCGTGATCCTCGAGAAAGACCGCGAGATCTCAGAACTCAAAGCCGCATCGAACGGCGAAGGCGATAACGCCAGCGGCGGCTGGATGCAGCGTGTGGAGATCGGTGGCGCGGTCGAGATCGAAGCCAATCACCACTCACCCTATGTCGGTGACAACACCAGCGACGTTGTGGTCGCGACTGCCGAGATCGGCATTGCCGCACAGATCAACGATTGGACGTCGGCCGAGATCACCCTGCTCTACGAAGAAGACGACACTCCGCTCGAGGTCGATGTCGCCGCTGTCACCTTTGCCGACCCCGATGCGCCATGGTTCGTCGTCGCCGGCCGCCAGTACGTGCCGTTTGGTGAATTCGAGTCGAACCTGGTGTCGGATCCGCTCACGCTCGCGATCGGCGAGACACGCGAATCGGCCGTACTCGCGGGCATCGAAAGCAACGGCTTCACTGCCGCCGCGTACGTCTTCAACGGCGACAACAAAGAGAACGGCGACGACCGTATCGACAACTTCGGTGCCACAGCCGGTTATAGCAACGAAGGCGAGAATGCCGCGTTCTCCGTCAGCGTCGGCTACATCAACGACATTGGTGACTCGGAGAATCTGCAGGAAGCCATCAACGACAACCTCGGCAACAACGACATCGCCGACCATGTACCGGGATGGACGGCCGCAGCGCAGTTCAGCAGCGGACCCTTCGTGGTCATCGGTGAGTACGTGACGGCAACCGACAGTTTCACCATGGCCGAGCTGCCGTTCCGCACCGGTGGCGCACAACCCAGCGCGTTCAACGTCGAAGCCGGCTACAACTTCACGCTCGCCGGCAAACCCGCTGTGGTCGCCCTCGCCTACCAGGGCAGCGACGAGGCACTCGCACTCGAGCTGCCGGAAAAACGCATCGCTGCGGCGATCGCGGTCGAGGTCATGGATGCGACGACACTGTCGTTCGAATGGGCGCGCGACGACGACTACGGCGTCGCCGATGGCGGCACGGGAGAACGCGCAAATACCGCAACGGCCCAGCTTGCCGTCGAGTTCTGATGTACGGAGACAATGCAGTCATGTTCCTCAAGATTTTCGCCACCACCGGCGCCATTCTGTTCGCCGGCTCACTACAGGCGGCCACGCCGGCCGCAGTCATCAATCATTACGCGGACGTCGCCGAAGCCACTTACAGCGATGCACTGACGACCGCACGCACATTGCAACAAACGATCGACACGCTGATCAGCGCGCCGACCGAGAACCATCTCGCAGCGGCACGTGAGGCGTGGGTTGCCGCCAGACACCCCTACCAGCAGACCGAGACCTTTCGTTTCGGCAACGCCATCGTCGACGACTGGGAAGGCAAGGTGAACGCATGGCCGCTCGACGAGGGGCTGATCGACTACACGGCCGCCAGCTACGGCGGCGAATCCGACGAAAACCCGTTCTACACCGCAAACATCATCGCCAACCCGGTGCTCAAGGTGGGTGGCAAACAAATCGATGCACAGGCCATCACGCCGACACTGCTCGCCGACACCCTGCACGAAGTCGATGGCGTCGAAACCAACGTCGCCACCGGCTACCACGCCATCGAGTTCCTGCTGTGGGGGCAGGATCTCAACGGCACCGGGCCGGGCGCCGGTCAACGTCCGGCCAGCGATTTCGACCCGGCCAACTGCTCCTGGGGTCACTGTGAACGACGCGCCGCTTACCTCAAGGCCGCGATCGACCTGCTGGTCAGTGATCTCGAATGGATGACAGCACAATGGGCATCCACTGGTGCGGCGCGCACTGCCGTCACGCAGGCAGAGACCAAGGCCGGCCTGGCAACCATACTCACGGGCATGGGCAGCCTGTCGTACGGTGAGCTCGCTGGCGAACGCATGAAGCTCGGGCTCATGCTGCACGACCCCGAAGAGGAACACGACTGTTTCAGCGACAACACCCATTGGTCGCACTACAACGATGCCCTCGGTATTCGCAACGTCTACACGGGCACCTATCGGCGCGTGGACGGCAGCACGCTGAGTGGCCCGGCGATTGCCGACCTGGTTGCTGCCGCCAACCCGGATGTCGACCGCGAGCTGCATGCGCGGCTCGATGACACCGTGGCGAAAATGCAGGTCCTGGTCGACACCGCCCATGCCGGTGAGGCCTACGACCAGATGATCGGCGCAGGCAATACCAGCGGAAACGCCAAGGTGAGAGCCGCGATCGACGCCTTGGTCGCGCAGACGCGCGGCATCGAACAGGCAGTGTCGGCCCTGGGTCTCGAACAGGTCGCGTTCGAAGGGTCCGACAGCCTGGACGCGCCACAGAAGGTCGTCCAGTAGACACGCCGCCCCGGCGCCTGCAACCGGCCCACGGATGCCGCCCCACTGGGCGGCATTTTTTTTGGCGCCTGACAAACACCCTCAAGCCGCGAATGCTCAGGTCGATATCGACAATTGAGCCTTCGCGAATGCGCTAACTACCGAAAGTTATTCCTATTTTTATCGGTCGGCGCATCATCTCCAGAGAGGACATCCGCCATGCCGGGACTACGCAACATCGACATCCGCCACCGCTTGTGGCTCATCATGATCGTGGTCGCATTCGGCAGCATCGCGACGACGGGGGTCGCCTTGCAGCGCCTCAATGCGACGCTGCTGGAAGAGAAGGCGGAACAATCGCGCATGCTCGTCGAAGCGGCGTACAGCATCGTCGAGGCCTTTCACGAACGCGAACGCACGGGTGAGTTCGACGCCGCCACGGCACAGCAACAGGCCCTCGCTGCCGTCAAGGTTCTGCGTTACGCCGATGGCAATTATCTTTGGGTCAACGACATGCAGCCCGTGATGTTGATGCATCCACTCAAGCCGCAGCTCGATGGCAAACCACTCGGTGGGGTCAAGGACCCCGACGGTACCGCGCTGTTCAACGAGATGGTCAAGGTCGTGCGTGACCATGGCGCAGGCACCGTGGCATACCGCTGGTCCAAACCCGGGCACGAAGAACCGGTCGCCAAGATCTCCTATGTGAAAGGTTATCCGGCATGGAACTGGGTGATCGGTACCGGTACTTATGTGGACGATGTCGACACCATGTTCTGGCAGCTTGCGAGGACCCTCGGCGGCACGGCCCTGCTCGTGCTCGCAGTCGTTGTCGCCATGCTGATGCTGATCGGCCGCAGCGTGGTCGGCCCGATCTGCCAGAGTACGGTCGCGATGCGCGAAGTCGCGACAGGTGACGGTGACTTGACCCGGTTGCTGCCGACCGACGGTAACGACGAGCTCACCGCGATGGCACACCATTTCAACCAGTTCGTTGCCAAGATTCGCAACATCGTGACAGCAGTCAGTGACTCGGTCGTTCAGCTCACGACGGCCGCGGAAGAGCTTACGGCGATCACGCGCGACAATGCGCACGCGGCGTCGGCACAACGCGGCGAGACCGACCAGGTCGCCACAGCGGTCAACGAAATGGCCGCGTCGGTCGAAGGCGTCGCACGCAGTGCCAACGACGCGGCAAGCGCGACGCAGGAGGCTGACGGTGCCGCGGCCGGCGGTCGCGACGCGATGCAGTCGACCCTGCGTTCGATGACCCAGCTGTCGGCACAGATGGACACCGCGAATGCCGTCATCGACCGCTTGAAGAAAGAATCCGAAGGCATCGGCTCGGTGCTCGGCGTGATCCGCGGCATCGCCGAACAGACCAACCTGCTCGCCCTCAACGCCGCCATCGAGGCCGCGCGCGCCGGTGAACAGGGGCGCGGCTTCGCCGTTGTCGCGGACGAGGTGCGCACACTGGCGAGCCGGACACAAGAGTCGACGCAGGAGATCCAGGACATGATCGAGCGTCTGCAGGGAGAGACCGACAAGGCCGTCGGCGTGATTCGCGAAGGTCAGGGGCAGACGCAGCAGACGCTGGCGCGCGTGGCCGAGGCCGACGACGCACTCGCCACCGTCGCCACGTTGGTCAATACGATCACGTCGATGACGGCACAGATCAGTGGTGCGGCGGGTGAACAGGCGAGCGTGGCACAGGGCCTCGATCGCAGCATTGTGCACATCGCCCAGATCTCACAGCAGACGGAACACGGTAGCGAGCAGACTTCCGTGGCCTGCAACGAATTGGTGCGCCTCGGCGACGAACTGCAGACGCTGGTCCGCCAATTCAAGACCTGAGCGCCGCAGGCCACGGTGGCCGGCGCGATGCGCATGGGCTACACCGGAGCACAGCCCGCATGCGCCGTCCACGTGGTTACACCGGTGCCACGCGCGAGGCCAGCCGCGCACCGCCACGGCCCGCCAGCACGCCAACGAACGACAACCGGGCCGGGGCCCGGTTGCTTTCATCGCATCCGCACCGCAGACAAGGCGCTCAGCCGCCCGCTCCTGCGTGCATCTGTGACTGCAGATAGTTCTTCAGACCGACCTTGTCGATCAGGCCGAGTTGTTTCTCGAGCCAATAGGCATGATCCATCTCGGTGTCGTCGAGCAAGCGGGTCAGGATCATGCGCGTGTCATAGTCCTGCTCCTTCTCGCACAGCCTGATCGCCTTCTTCAACGCGTCGGTCACTTCGTACTCGACCTCGAGATCGTTCTTCAGCATCTCGGCAACGTTGCTGCCGACCCGCAGCTTGTCCGGCGTCGACAGGTCCGGCTGCGCCTGCAGGAACAGCATGCGCTCGATGAGCGCATCCGCGTGCTCCGTTTCTTCCTGCATTTCATGGTTCAGACGTTCATACAGCGCCGGCAGGCCCCAGTCCTTGTACATGCGCGAGTGGATGAAATACTGATCGCGTGCGGCCAGCTCGCCGTTGAGCAGCCCCTGCAGCGCCTCGATCACCTTTTTGCTGCCTTTCATTCGCCTTCCCCCATCATTGCCTGCAGGTAGTTCTCGACACCGACGTTGGCCAGCAGGTACTGCTGCGTCTCGATCCAGTCGATGTGCTCCTCGGTTTCTTCGAGCAGCTCTTCGAGCAGGTCACGACTGACGTAATCACGTGCGTCCTCACACGTCTTGATGGTATCGACGAGGCAGGTCCGCATGCCGGTCAGCAACGTCAGATCACCGTTGAGCATCTCGCCGACGTTTTCGCCGATGAGCAGCTTGCCGAGGTCCTGCAGATTCGGCAGTCCTTCGAGGAAGAGGATGCGCTCGATGAGTTCGTCGGCCTGCTTCATGGCCTTGATCGAGCGCGCGTATTCGTAGCCGTCGAACCGCCGCAGCCCCCAGTCCTTCGCCATGCGCGCATGCAGAAAGAGCTGGTTGATCGCGGTCAGTTGATCACGGAGACACAGGTTCAAGCCCTGCAGGATTTGCGCTTCGCCTTGCATTCAGTTCACTCCATTCAAGACGGGGAATTGAGGCTGGCTATCCGCGCGGACTGGCTTGCCTGGATGCAGAGCAGCGTAGGCCAAGTGACGGGCCATGGCAACTAAGTCATTGTTTTAACACATAGGAACGTGGACAACTATGTTTTTAACAATCATGTTGCTAATCATTCTCATTTCGACTATTATCTGTAAACTGCTTGCGATGAGGACCGTGCCGTGTACGTATGTGTCTGCAACCGGGTGACCGACCACCAGATCCGCGACGCCGCCGATAGCGGCATCTCGACCTTTGAGGAGCTGTGTGCGGAACTGCGTGTGGCCAGTTGCTGCGGGCGCTGTCGCGACTGCGCACATCGCGTGCTCAACGAAGCGCTTTGCGAAAACATGCCCCTCGGCGCAGCCCTGGCCGTCGCCTGATTCCGACTGCGAACCACGCTCATGCATCACCTGCTCAAGGATTGGATCTACCGCCTGATCGACGCCGCGCAACACAGTCGACGTGGACGCCGCATCGCCTGGCTCAAGCGTTTGCTCGCGGACGGTCACCCACCCCGCTGACCCGCCCACAGGCCGCGCGGTTTGCGGTCGATCGCATGATGTACCTGCCCGCTACCCGCAACTCTTACCACCCGATAATGCTGAGCCGTAACTTCCTGCTCGTTGCCTCTGCGCTCGCCGCCGCTGCGACACCGGCCACCGCCAACGACACGCGCGCGTACATGCGGCCGGCAACGCAGCTGAGCCCGTTCGACGGGCTCGACTTCACCGTCGGCGCACATCTGTTCGAGCGCGCCTGGGTCACCGCACCATCATCGACACAGGCGGCCGACGGCCTCGGCCCGCTGTACAACGCGCGAGCGTGCAGTGGCTGCCACGTACGCAACGGCAGAGGCGCGCCGCCTACCGTGGGTGAAACGATGGCGCGCCCCGGTCTGGTGTTGTTCGTCGACGTCCCCCCACGCAACGCGGCAGAGCGAGCGCTGCTCGACGGTGGCACGGTCAACAACATCGGTGACCCCGTATACGGTCTGCAGTTACAGGACAAGGCGATCCCCGGCCACGCCGCCGAATCCAAACTCGGCGTGGCATTCCGCGAACACGGCGTGACGCTGGCCGACGGCACCGAGGTGCAGCTGCGCGAGCCGGCGTACCGTGTCGTCGCCGAAGCCTACGGTCCACTCGACAGCACCGCGCGTCTTTCACCACGCCTGGCACCGCCAATGATCGGCATGGGCTTGCTCGAGCGCATCGATGAAGCCGACATCCTCGCCGCCGCCGATCCCGGCGACCGCGACGGCGACGGTATCTCGGGACGCGCCAACCGCGTACGCGATCCGCTGACGGGTGCGCGCGTCATTGGCCGCTTCGGCCACAAGGCCGGCAACGCAACGCTGTCGCAACAGGTCCAGGTCGCATTCAATCGCGACATCGGCCTGTCGGTGCCGCTGCTGCGCAATGCCGCCGGCGATTGCACCCAGGTACAGTCGGATTGCATCGCCGCAGCCGATGGCAACTCGCCGCAGTACGACAATCTCGAGGCACACCAGCAGGTCATCGACCTCGTGACCCTTTACGTCGGCAACCTCGCCGTACCGCCACGGCGTGACATCGACAACCCCGCCGTCCTTGCCGGCGAACGGCTGTTCGTCGCGACCGGCTGCGCCAAGTGTCATCGCACCGAGTTCCGCGTCGGTGCCGCGCATGCGGCCAACGGTGCAAAGCCGCAGACGATTCACCCCTACACCGACTTGTTGCTGCACGACCTCGGCGAGGCCCTCGCTGACCACCGCCCCGAAGGACTCGCCGACGGCCGCGAGTGGCGCACACCACCGCTGTGGGGCATCGGCCTCACGCGTGCGGTGAGCGGCGCAGAGCATTACCTGCATGACGGGCGTGCGCTCAATCTGCTCGAAGCCATCCTGTGGCATGGCGGTGAGGCGCAGGCACAACGCGACGCCGTGGTCGCGATGGGCCGCGACGACCGCCAGCACCTGCTTCGCTTTCTGGAGAGTCTTTGACATGCATGACGCGCTACATCGCTTGCTCACGGCACTGTGCCTGTTGGCCGCCGGTGTGCATCCCGCTGCCGCTGCCGACGATGCGGCGTTGCTCACAGCGGTTGCCGATCATCACGTGATACCGGCCTACCAACGACTGGACGCCAGCACAGCCACGCTCGACCAGGCGGTACGCCAGCACTGCGCCGACCAGCGCACGCTCGCGCCCGACGCCGCACTGCGTGCCGCGTACGCCGAGGCCTTCCTCGCCTGGCAGGGAATCCAGCACCTGCGCTTCGGTCCGATCCAGGTGCTGTCGCGCGATTTCCGCATGCAGCTCTGGCCGGACAAACGCGGCAGCATCGCCAAGCACCTGCGGCGGCTGCTCGCGCAGCGCGAGCCGGCACGCCTGCAGCCCGATGCTTTCGCCGACGGCAGTGCCGCAGTACAGGGCTTCGGTGCCCTCGAACGCCTGTTGTACGACTCACCGCCCGATGATGCGCAGTGGCACTGTGAGGTCGCGGCGGCGATGGCCGCGAACCTGCACCGCATGGCAGCGGCCACATTGCAGGAATGGCAGGACGGGCCCCAGGCCCATCGCCTGATGTTCGCGACGGCGTACGCGGGTAACGACTACTACGATGGCGCCGACGAACTCAACGCGAAACTGCTCAATAACATCAACACACAACTCGAACGCCTGATCGAGCAGAAACTGTCGCGACCCATGGGTGACAGTGTCGAGGCCGCAATGCCGAAACGTGCCGAGGCATGGCGCAGCGGGCTGTCGCTCGCGGCCATCCGGTACAACGTCGTTGCATTGCAGTCGTTGTACACGACGGGCTTCGCCGCGCGCGTCGACGATGCCGCACTCGCAACCGCCATCAAAGACCGCTTCGACCGCGCGCTGGCCGAGCTGGACGCCGTCGAGAAGCCGCTGGTCGACGCGGTCCACGACGCCGACGCACGTATGCACCTCCATCGTTTGCGCGACCAACTCACCGCGTTGCGCACGCTGGTCGCCAAGGATCTGACGACCGCGCTCGCGCTACCGCTGGGCTTCAACAGCCTGGACGGCGACTGATGCAGCGGCGCCGATTCCTGCAAGCCACGATGGCCGCCTGCGTGCTGGGACCGTCGCGCGTGTTCGCGGGCGCGCACGGGCAACAGTTCCTGAGCTGTCGCAGCGACGCACACGGCCGCTTCTTCGCGACCCTGTTCGACAGCCGGGGCGAGATCCTGCTCGATGCCCCCCTGCCTGGCCGCGGTCACGGTATCTGCATCACCCCCGACGGACGTCACGCCGCCGTGTTCGCGCGCCGCCCCGGCGACTTCATGCTGCTGCTCGATCTGGTCGACGCGCGCATCGTCGCGATGCACCGTTCACCGACCGGGCGGCATTTCTACGGTCATGGTGTATTCAGTACCGACGGCAGCCTGTTGTATGCGACCGAAAACGCTTTCGCGACGGGTGAAGGCCGCATCGGCATCTATGAGCTTGCACACGGCATCACCCGCGTCGGCGAGACCGACAGCCAAGGTGTCGGGCCGCACGAGGTGGTACTGAGCGCGGACGGTGAGACGCTCGTGGTCGCCAACGGCGGCATCCGCACCCATCCCGACCGTCCGCGCGCCAAGCTCAATCTCGACACCATGCAATCGACTCTGAGTTACATCGACCGCCGCACGGGTCGCCTCGTCGACAGCGTTGCCGCTCCGGGGTCGTGGCAACGTCTAAGCATCCGCCACATCGACATCAATGCCGCAGGCGATGTGGCGATCGCGATGCAATACGAAGGGTCGAAACGTGAACGGCCGCCGCTGATCGGCATTCGTCATGGCGGCGAACCCGTACAGTGGTTGCACGCACCCGCGACCATCCACGACCGACTGCGCAACTACTGCGGCAGCGTCGCGTTCACCGCCGACGGCCACCAGTTCGGCGTGTCGTCGCCACGCGGCGGGCTCGTGACACGCTGGTCGCGTGACGGAACCTACCTCGACGCCCACGAACAGACCGACGCCTGCGGCATCGCTGCCACCGCGCAGGCGCTGTGGCTCAGCGACGGCAGCGGCCGGCTCGTGCGCTACGGCAGCTCACCGAACGACGGCGCGCACTGGCAAGAAACACAGTGGGACAACCACCTGCGGGCCGTGTGACAACGATGGGCTGCAAATGTCGCCAGGCGCCGACGCGCACGCATTCGGCGCCACGTGCCTGAGTCGCGGAACCGACTACGCCTGTTCCGCGTCCTGCATCACATCAGCCACCACGCAGCTTCATCGCCAGCACCACGAGCGCGAGCAACAGCGTGATCAGGTTGGCGACCATCACGGGCCACAGTCCGAGCAACAGGCCATACACACACCACAGTGAGACACCGAGCGAAAACAGCACGTACATGATCAGCGAAATCGCGTGCGTGTCGCGTGTGCGGATCACGCGCACGACCTGAGGGACGAACGCCGCCGTGGTGAGGATCGCGGCCAGGGTGCCGATCGAGGCGATGTAGGACACGTCGATGAATCTCTGCAAGGAAACCGTGCGCGGTACACGGCCGGTGTGTCGTGGTGGCGGGTGGACCGCCTACACGGGCTCCGCGAACAGGTCGTGGTCGTCGTAGCCCGTGACCTGGACCTCAATGAAGTCACCGGGCCCGACGTCTTCCCAATCACCGTCGATGATCACCAGGCCGTCGACCTCCGGCGCATCGCCGGGACCACGCGCGACGATGCGACCCGGCTGCACCTCGTCGATCAGCACGACCATCTCGCGCCCGACCTGCAACGCGAGCTTGTCACGACTGATCTCCGCCTGCACCTCCATGAAGCGCTGCAAACGATCCTGTTTGAGCGCTTCCGGGACCGCGTCCGGCAACGCATTCGCAGCCGCGCCAGCGACCGGTGAATAGGCAAAACAGCCGACGCGGTCGAGCTGCGCCTCCTGGATGAACGCGAGTAGCTGGTCGAAATCGTCTTCGGTCTCACCGGGGAAGCCGACGATGAAGGTCGACCGCAGCACCAGCTCCGGACAGATCGTACGCCAGTGCGAGATACGCTCGAGGACCTTCTCCGTCGCCGCTGGGCGCTTCATGGCACGCAGGATGCGCTCGCTGCCGTGCTGCAGCGGCATGTCGAGATACGGCAGGATCAGGCCTTCCGCCATGAGCGGCAGCAGGTCGTCGACATGTGGGTAGGGATAGACGTAATGCAGTCGCGTCCACGCCGGTAGACGTCCGAGTTCTTTGGCCAGCGTGCTCAGACGCGTCGCCAGCGGGCGGCCGCCGACAATGTCCGTGCGGTACTTGAGATCGACGCCGTAGGCACTGGTGTCCTGGGACACGACGAGCAGCTCGCGCACGCCGGCCTCGACCAAACGCTCCGCTTCGCTGAGCACCTCGCCGATCGGCCGGCTCACGAGGTCGCCGCGCATGCTCGGTATGATGCAGAAGCTGCAACGGTGGTTACAGCCTTCCGAAATCTTCAGATAGGCATAGTGGCGCGGCGTGAGCTTGATGCCCTGCGGTGGGATGAGGCTCGTGAACGGATCATGCGGCGCAGGCAGATGGGCGTGCACGGCACGCATCACGGCCTCGTAGTCGTGCGGCCCGGTCACCGCGAGCACATCGGGGTGGGCAGCGCGGATTTCGTCTTCGCGCACACCGAGACAACCCGTGACGATGACGCGTCCGTTATCGGCGAGCGCCTCGCCGATGGCATCGAGCGATTCGGTGACCGCGGCGTCGATGAAGCCGCAGGTGTTGACCACCACGAGATCGGCACCCTGGTAGCTCGGCGACAAACCATAGCCCTCGGCGCGCAGCTGCGTGAGGATGCGTTCCGAGTCGACCAGATTCTTTGGGCAACCCAGGCTGACGAAACCGATCTTGGGTTCGGACGTGCGCATGATGTGATGTCGGACTCAGTGGATCAGGCGTGCGAGTTCGCCGCGGTATTGCTTGACCAAGGCATGATCGCCACCGAGGGTGTCGAAGATCGCGAGCAGTCCGCGCCGCGCCATGCCCTGCTCGAATTCACGATCGGCACGCAGGATCACGATCAACGCCTGCAGTGCCCGCTCGTACTCGTCGTTGACCAGGTGCAGGGCTGCAGCCTTGAAGTGGGCATCGAGATCGGCCGGCTGTGCCTGCAGCCGCTGCGCCAACGCCTGTTCGTCATCGACCGCGCGCGCCGCAGTGATGAAATCCAGGTGTGCGCGCAGCGTCGCCAACTCGGTGGTGTCGCGTGCTTCGGGCGGCAACGTGGCCAACACCTCGCGCGCCTCATCATAGCGGTGCAGGCGCATGAGAAACTTGGCCAGCGTCGCCGGGATGTCGAGATTCTCGGGCTCGCTCATGGCACCCTCGGCAAGCACCTGGATCGCCTTGTCGTGTTCCCCGGCGTTCCACGCCTTGGCTGCGGCCAGGCGCACCTTGTCGCCGAGCGGTAGCAGATACTTGTCGACCATTGCCTTGTAGTCGGCCTCGGGCTGCACACCGCGCACATCCTCGACCACCTTGCCATTACGGAACAACTTGCACGACGGCAGGCTCTTGACACCAAACCGGCTGGCAACACCTTTCTGTTCATCGGTGTTGACGGTGACCAGCAGGAAGCGGCCACGGTAATCCTCGGCGAGACGTTTCAACACCTTCTGCTGGCGCAACGAGGGGCCGGCCCACGGTGCCCAGAAGTCGACCAGCACCAGGCCGCGGCGCGAATTTTCGATGACCAGCTGGTCAAAGTTGTACTCGCTGCCTTCGAGAATGTAACGCGAGTCAGCCATCAGTTCAGCAGGTCGACCAGGTTCACACCCGGCGTGCGCTGTACTTCGACGACAAGTGTCTCGCCGAGCGCGATCTCGCCGGCAACGATGTGTGGCCGCAGCTGTTCGCAGATCTGTTGCACCATCATCACTCCCTGCGCATCACGACCGTCGGCTTCGCCGTTCTGCAGCGCGCGCTGCAATGCCTGCAGATAGGCGTCGAACTGCACTGCCTGGGTCGCCAGATCGGCGGCTTTGAACGTGTCGGTGAACGTGATGTGCAGTTCGTAGTTGCCGCTGGGCGACGGTTCGACGACGCCGATTTTCAAAGGACCATCGATCTGCATAGCGAATTTCGCCTCGTATTACCGTAGGTTGGGAACGGGCCGCAAGGATACGGCAAGCGGTGCCCAAAATAACCCTGAAGCGGCTCCAGCTTCGGCGTCCGAACGCCGCGACGAGTCCGCGGAGAGTGGCCAACAAGCGGTGCTTTTTCACCCACTTAAAGGGCGTCAAAACCGCGCCGTTACAAGCCTTTAATGCAGGTTAAGCATTTCGTGGAATTTAATTGTGTCACAGCCTTGTCATACCCCGAGATGCATGCCAGTATCGGACAACTCGAGGGAAACCAAATTAGCATTTTCTAATTTAAAAACCGAGAGTTGCAGCACAAATAGAAGAGCACTGGATTGTCGATCTGGAGGTATAGGTGAAGTCTTTTATGAGTTGTACTTTCGGTAAAGTCTGCGGTGACATCCCAGGCGTCTGCATCGTGCTGCAGATGATCTTGGTGGTCGCACTTTCGGGTGTGCTCGGTTACATGTTCGTTACCCAGGAACTCATGAAGTGATTCCAGCGACCACTCCGGCGTGGCCGGAGTGGCTTGACCCCCGCCCCTCTCGCCTTTAGAGTCCGGCGCCTCGCCTGAGGTGCCTCCAGTCTTCCAACTGCAGGTTAAACGGGAAACCGGTGGGTTTCGGCAACGAAACCAGTCCGGTACTGCCCCCGCAACGGTGATCGGGATACGCCTGTCGCAACCGCCACTGCGTCTTCGACGCGGGAAGGCGCGATCAGGTGACTGCCACTCAAGGCAGTCGGCCCGTCAGTCCGGATACCGGCCCAGGTGTACACCAACCACGCCGCGGTGGGCCGCGTGACGATGTGATGCGCGGCGCCGTGGGCCCGTGTGCGCCTCGTCCCCCCCCCGGCAACTGCTGAGCAGCGCGGTGGGCGCTGCCGGGGAGCCGATACATGTCCACACATCGTTTCACGCGAAGCCTGCTCGCGTGCCTGACTTTTCTACCCGCAACCGCTTTCGCCGACGCCAGCCTGCCGCCGATCGTGATCAGTGCTTCGCGCAGCGAGCAAGCCGGCGTCGACATCCCTGCCGCACGCACGCTGATCGAAGCCGACGAGATTGCCGACAGCGGCGCGCGCATCGTCAGCGAGTTGCTGCGCCGCGTCACCAGCCTGCATATCGCCGACGGCATCGGCGACGGGTCGAGCAGCCGCATCGACATGCGAGGGTTCGGCGCCACGGCGCAATCCAACGTCGCCGTGCTGGTCAATGGGCGCAAGATCAACCCCGCCACCGACGGCGCCACCCTGTACCTGAACAGCATCGACCTGCGCAACGTCGAACGTATCGAGATCATCGAAGGCAGTGCCGGCACGCTGTTCGGCAACCAGGCGGTCGGCGGCCTCATCAACGTCATCACGCGCCGGCCGCGGCAACGCAGCGTCGAAGTGCATGCCGGCGCCGGCAGTTACAACGCTCGCGAGGTGTCGGGAATGCTCAGCGAACCGCTCGGCGCCAACAGCGTGCTGCAGGTCAACGCGCACCGCAACATCAGTGACAACTACCGCGACCGCAACGCCAGCCGCGTCACGCGCGTCGGCGCGCGCCTCGATGTCGGCCACGAAGACGGCAGCAGCTATCTCGACGTGCAGCACCTCAGCGACGATGTACAGACACCCGGCGCCCTGTTCGCCGGCGAACTCGCAGTCGACCGCCGTCAGGCGGTATTCCCCAACGACTACCTCGATACCGACAGCGATGTGGTGCGCGTCGGCACCCGGCTTGCGTTGAGCGGGCAGTGGCAGTTCGAAGGTGAACTCGCCTGGCGCGACGACGATCGCGATTTCGTGCAGAGCTTCCGAGGCTTTCCGGGCAGCCTGTCGACGCAGGACCGCGAATCGATCGAGCTCACACCGCGCCTGGTCGGCACGTTTGACGACAACACCGTCACCCTGGGTGTCGATTACCTCAAGACCGACTATCTGCTGGTCTCCCAGTTCGGCCCACAGGGTGACGACCAGGAGATCCACGCCATCTACGGCCAGCTCACCCACGACGTCACACCGCGGCTGTCGGCAACCGTGGGGGTACGCCACGCGCGTGTCGACGACGCCATCAACAACAACGGTGCACCGGTATCGCTGGACGACGACGTCACGGTCGGTTCGCTGGGTTTCGTCTATCGCCCGCAGCCGGCGTGGCGCTTGTTCCTGCGTGCCGACCAGAACTACCGTTTCGCCAAGGTCGACGAACACACCAATGTGCCGTTCGGACAACCGGTGGGACTCAAGACACAACGCGGCGTGTCATACGAGAGCGGCGCCGAGTTCGACGACAATGGCCTGCGCCTCGCCCTGCGCGCGTACCACCTCAAGCTCAAAGACGAGATCAGCTTCGACGCCGGTACCTTTACCAACGTGAACCTCGACCACAGCCGCCGGCGTGGAGCTACCGTGACGCTCGACGCGGCAGTCGGATCGCAATGGGACGTCGGACTCGGCTACGACTATATCGACAGCGAGATCACCTCGGGCACCCACGCCGGCAGCGAGGTGCCGCTGGTGCCGCGGCAGCGCGCGACCGCCTACGTCGAATTCCACCCGACCAGCGACTGGTTCGCACGCCTCGACGTCGAACGTGTCGGTCGGCAGTATCTCGGCTCGGACTTCGCCAACAGCACGGCGCCGCTCGACGCCTACACCCGCGTCGACCTCACCGCCCATCACGACGCCGGCGCGTGGCGCTTTACGTTCAAGGTCAACAACCTGCTCGATGCGCGCTACAGTGAAACGGGGGCCGTTTCGTTCGCCGGCGCCGGTTACAACCCGGCCGCCGAACGCAATGTCTGGCTGGGTGCCAGCTACCGCTATGGGGAATGAGCTTGGGAAATCGACTCACGCGCATCTATACGCGCACGGGTGACGACGGCACGACGGGCCTGGCCGGCGGCGAGCGCCGGCCCAAGGACGATGTGCGTATCACCGCCATCGGCGACGTCGACGAACTCAACACCTTCGTCGGTTTGCTGCGCAGCGTGCTGTGCGACGACGAGCTCGACCCCACGCTCGAAGCCGTGCAGCACCGGTTGTTCGATCTCGGCGGTGAACTCGCGATGCCCGGCACACAACTGCTCGACGCGCACCAGACGACCTCGCTCGAGCAGGCACTCGACCGCTACAACGCACCGTTGCCGCCACTGCAAGAGTTCGTGTTGCCAGGCGGCAACGAAGCCGCCGCGCGCTGCCACGTGGCGCGCGCCGTGTGCCGCCGTGCCGAGCGTGCGTTGCTGCGACTTTCGCGCGACGAACCGGTAAACTCGGCCAGCATCGTGTATCTGAATCGGTTATCCGACCTGCTGTTCGTCATCGCGCGCACCCTCGCGCGACGACAGGGCGGTCAGGAAGTCACCTGGCGCAAGGGAATCTGAACATGGCGAAAAAACCGGTTGTGGTGATCGGCCTCGGCGAGATGGGCAGTGTGTTCGCGCGTGGCATCCTCCGCCTCGGTCACACGGTGATACCGGCTCTGCGCGACACCTCGTTGAAAAAGCTCGCGCGCGAAGTGACGAAGCCCGCGGCCGTGATCGTCGCCGTCGCCGAGAACGACCTTGCAGACACGCTCGGCAAGATTCCCAAACCCTGGCGCAAACGCCTCGTGCTGCTACAGAACGAGCTGCTGCCCGACGATTACCGGCCGTTCGACGATGTCACCGTGATCTCGGTGTGGTTCGAAAAAAAGAAGGGGCAGGACAGCAAGGTCATCATCCCCTCGCCCGTGCACGGACCGCGCGCCAAGCTGATCGCGCGCGCCCTCGCCACGCTCGACATCCCGGCCAGGATCGTCGCCAAAGACCGCGACATGCTGTTCGAGCTGGTGGCGAAGAACCTCTACATCCTGACCTCGAACATCGCCGGACTGCGCGTCGGCGGTAACGTGGGTGAGCTGTGGCGCGATCACGAAGCGTTTGCGCGCAGCGTGGCCAATGAAGTCATCGCATTGCAGGAAGGTCTGACCGGCTCACGTTTCAACAATGACGACCTGATCGCCGCCATGCGCGCCGCGTTCGACGGCGACCCCGCACACCAGTGCATGGGGCGCAGCGCACCCGACCGCCTCGCCCGTGCGCTGGCCCATGCCGATCGCCTGCAACTCGAGTTGCCGACGTTGCGCGCGATTGCCGCCGAGCAGGCCGGGCCGCGTGTCGACGAACTGCCACCGGGGCCGCTGCTGGCATGAGCGAACCCGGCCAGATCGTACCCGGCAGCCGGGTCACGCTGCACCTGTCGATCCTGCTCGAGGACGGCACGGAGGCGATCTCCACCTTCGGCGAAGAACCGCTGAGCGTGACCATGGGGGACGGCACGTTGCAGCCTGGACTCGAACTCGCGATCTACGGACTTGCCGCGGGCGATCAGCAGACGCTCAACCTGCTGCCGGAACAAGCTTACGGCCTGCGTGATCTGGCCTTGATCCAACAAATGCCGAGAACCGATTTCGGCGCCGAATTCACCCCCGAGCCAGGTCAAATCT
>JAGRHA010000167.1 GCA_020445205.1 Gammaproteobacteria bacterium | reverse complement strand
CTCATGTCGGAGCGCGTGTGACGGACTCCGAATTCGACCTGATCCGGCAGTATTTCACCGCGGCGACAGCGCCACGTGACGATGTGCCACTGGGCATCGGCGACGATTGTGCGTTGCTCGCACCGCCACCGGGTCTGCAGCTCGCCGTGAGCGTCGACACCCTGGTCGCGGGGCGGCATTTTCTGCCTGACGTCGATCCGCAGTCCCTCGGTCACAAGGCGCTGGCCGTCAATCTGAGTGATCTCGCCGCGATGGGGGCGATGCCGGCGTGGGCGACGCTGGCACTGACGCTGCCTGCAGCAGACCGGGCCTGGCTTGCCGCTTTCATGCGCGGGTTTACCGAGCTGGCGGCGTTGCACGGTGTCCAGCTCGTCGGTGGCGATACCACACGCGGTCCGTTGAGCGTGACGATCCAGGTACACGGTTTCGTCGAGCCCGGGATGGCGCTACGACGTTCCGGCGGGCGCCCCGGCGACCGCTTGTTCGTCAGTGGCACGGTCGGCGGCGCCGCGCTGGCGCTGCGACTCGCGCAGCAGGGCGCTCCGGTACCGCAGACGCTGCAGCGTCGACTCGACTGGCCGCAACCACGTATCGCGCTGGGCCGCCTGCTGGCCGGCAGCGCGGGTGCCGCGATCGATATCTCGGACGGCCTTGTCGCCGACCTGCGCCACGTGTGCGAGGCGAGTGCCGTCGGCGCGCGCATCGATCTCGCAAGTCTGCCGTTGCCGGCGCAGGTCGCGGCCGTCTGCGCTGCGGGTGACTGGCACACGGCGCTCGCCGGCGGCGACGACTACGAGCTGTTGTTTGCGCTCGCGCCCGACGTCGTCGACGAGGTGCTGACGCGCTGTCGCGGGACCGGCGAAGCGATACAAGAAATCGGCGTGCTGGTCGATGAACCCGGTGTGCGATTGGTTTACCCGGATGGACGGATCGGCGAGGATGCCCCTGATGGCTTCGACCATTTCAAGTCGTGACGCGCTACCCAAGCCGTCGATGAGCAAGCTGAGCCACATGCTGGCGTTCGGCTTCGGCGCCGGCTGTTCGCCCAAAGCACCCGGGACCATGGGTACCCTGCTCGCCGTCGCGCTTTATCTGCCGTTGTCCCGCTTGCCCCTCGCGGCCTACGGCGCGGTGCTCGTTGCCGTCATCGTCGCGGGAATCTGGATCTGCGACAAGGCCTCGCGCGATCTCGGCGTACACGACCATCCCGGAATCGTCTGGGACGAGGTCGCCGGTTACCTGCTGACCATGTTCGCGGCACCGCCGGGCTGGGTGTGGATCGCCGTGGGCTTTGCGCTGTTCCGCCTGTTCGACATCTGGAAACCCTGGCCAATCGGCTGGTTCGACCGTCGCGTGAGCGGCGGCCTCGGCATCATGCTCGACGATCTCGTCGCGGGTGTGGTTGCCGCGGCCTGCCTGCAGGCACTCGCGCTGTGGCTTTGAGCGCCAATCGTTGCCGGCCGTGCAGTGCACCGTGGCTGGCAGTATGGATGATGTTGTTCCTGGCAACGGCGGCATACGCCGATTCCGTCGTGCGCGTGCTCGCGCTGTTCCCGGACAAGGCCATGCTCGAAGTGGATGGTCAGCGCAAGGTGGTGAGTGTCGGTGGCAAACCGTTCGCGGGTGTGCGCTTGTTGCGCGCGGACACGCGCGAAGCTGTCGTCGAGAGCGGTGGCCAGCGGTACACCTTGCACCTCGGCTCTGCGGTGAGCGCGAGCTATGCGCCGCGTGAGCGCCGTGAAATTCGTATCCTCAAGGACAGCCGCGGCGGTTATTTCGTCGATGGCCTGATCAATGGCAGCCCTGTTCGTTTTCTCGTCGATACCGGCGCCACGAGTGTCGCGATGAGCGAACGCCACGCCGCGCAGCTGGGTCTGCAGCATCGTGTTGACGGCACCCCCGTCGGCGTCGGCACCGCCAGTGGCAGCGCACGTGGTCACGCGGTGCAGCTGGCGTCGGTGTCGGTTGCGGGAATGCGTGTCAATGACGTGCGTGCCGTCGTCATCGATGGCGACAGCCCGCAATTCGTGCTGCTGGGCATGAACGTGTTGTCGAAGTTCGACATCGATCAGCGTGAGAACCTGCTGATTCTGCGCAGCAAGTTCTGACCGTCGCGATGGCGGTGCCGGGGATCAGGCGTCGCGCGCCTCGGCTTCCTTGTCGCGCTCGATCAACGCGTATGCCGAATGGTTGTGGATCGATTCGAAATTCTCTGCTTCGACCGTATAGGCGCAGATCCGGTCGTCTGCATTCAGACGTGCGGCGACGTCGCGCACCATGTCTTCGACGAATTTCGGGTTGTCGTAGGCGCGTTCGGTCACGTATTTCTCGTCGGGTCGCTTGAGCAGGCCGTACAGCTCGCAAGAGGCCTCACCCTCGACGATGTCGATCAGTTCCTCGATCCACAGAAAATTGCACGTACGCACGGTGAGCGTGACGTGTGAACGCTGGTTGTGGGCGCCGCGGTCGGAGATCGATTTGGAGCACGGGCACAGGCTGGTGGTCGGCACCACGACTTTTACGTACATCTCGGGCTTGCCGTTGCGGATCTCGCCGATCAGCGTGACCTCGTAGTCGAGCAGGCTCTCGACACCCGAGATCGGCGCGCGCTTGTTGACGAAGTAGGGGAACGACATCTCGATGTGGCCACGCTCGGATTCGAGGCGGTCGACCATTTCGCTGAGCATATCCTTGAACGATTCGACCGAGATCTCGCGCTCGTGGCTGTTGAGGATCTCGACGAAGCGCGACATGTGCGTGCCTTTGAAATTGTGCGGCAGGAACACGTACATGCTGAAGGTCGCCACCGTGTGTTGCTCGGTGCCGGTCCGATCCTGAACCCGTACCGGGTGTCGGATGGATTTGATACCGACCTTGTTGATCGCGATGCGCCGGGTATCGGCGCTGCCCTGGACATCCTCGATCTCGGGGCCGCTGGTCGGCTTGGGATTCACTGCGCTCATAAGCTGCTCAACGGGCCACGCCCGCCTCTCGAAATAGTCGACTTTAACGCTCAGGATTATATCCGCGCCCAGTGGCGCGACAAAACACCGCAGAGTGTGTGGCGGAGCCGGCTATTATCGCCCGAAACCCGGGGGCAAGGCTATCCGAATTCCATGGGTAGCGCCGAAAAACGGTGCTGGAATCAGCGTTTGCGGCCGACGATGTAATGGGCAAGTTGGCGTAAAGGGTCGGCTTTTTCGTCGAAACCGCCGAGGTTCTCCATGGCCTCTGCGACTAGCTGCGCGGCCATCTCGCGTGCCGCGTCGAGCCCGATGAGTGCGGGATAGGTGGCTTTTTCCGCGGCAGCGTCTTTGCCGCGTGTCTTGCCGAGCACCGACGTGTCGCCTTCCACGTCGAGCACGTCATCGTGCACCTGGAATGCCAGGCCAATGCATTTCGCATAGCGTTCGAGAGCGGCCATGCGTGGGTCGGTGGCCGCGCCGGCAGCCAATGCGCCGAGCCGCACGCTGGCGAGGATCAGCGCGCCGGTCTTGTGGATGTGCAGGTTTTCGAGATGTGCGAGATCGATCTCGCGGCCGGTGGCGTCCATGTCGAGCGCCTGCCCGCCGGCCATGCCGCGTGATCCGGCGGCATGCGCCATTTCGTCAATCATGCGCAGCCGGCTGCCGCGGTCGACACACAGGTCGTTGTCTTCGCACAGCACCTTGAACGCGAGGGTCTGCAGGGCGTCGCCAGCGAGTATCGCGGTGGCTTCGTCGAACGCCTTGTGGCAGGTCGCGCGGCCACGTCGGAGATCGTCGTCGTCCATGGCTGGCAGATCATCATGGACGAGCGAGTAGGCGTGGATCAGTTCAACAGCACAGGCTGCGGCATCGAGGCAGTCGGGGCGCGCACCCAGCGCGTGTCCCGCCGCGTACACGAGCACCGGCCGTACACGCTTGCCATCGCCCAGTGTCGCGTAGCGCATGGCTTCGTGCAGACGGGTGGGGATCGTCGACGCCGCGGGCAACCAGTGATCGAGCGCGCGTTCGACGCGGTCACGGCAGTCGCCGAGAAAGACCTGGAACGTCGGGTCAAGTGTCATCGTCGAACGGCTCGGTGGCGGCGTCGGGCGCGCGCGAAGTCAGCATGTCGACCTTCTGTTCCGCCGCGCGCAGAGCTTCCTCGCAGGTGCGTGTGAGCGAGATGCCGCGCTCGAAGGCACCCAGCGACTCCTCGAGACTCATCTCGCCGGTTTCCATGCGCTCGACCAGCGCTTCGAGCTCGGCCAACGATTCCTCGAAGGTGGGGGCTTGCTTCTTCTTGCTGCTCATCGGGATTTCCTGGTCGCCAGCAACGCTACCGCACACGGGGTGGGCACGTAAACCACGAGTTTCAACCAGCCCCGGCGACGCGCTAAACTTTGCCGCCATGCAAGCATTCTTCACATCTTCATCCGTCATTCGCGGCATCGTCGCGGCGTGTTGCGTTCTGGCCTTGGGTGCCCCGTCGCAGGCGCGTGACCTCGTCGTCGATCCGTACCACGATTACCGCGATGAGGTGTCGCGCGGCGAATACCAATATGACGATTCGCAGGACATTCCCTGGATCGAGAACGAAACCGAGATCCTCGCATTGCCCAAGGAAGAGGATCTGCAACAGGTCCAGATCGATACGTTGCCGCAAGGCCTGACCCTGCTGGTGGACACGCGGCGCATCGCCGTATCGGAAACGGACAGGGTGATTCGTCTCTGGCTCGTGGTGCGTAGCCGCAGTGGTTATGACAATGGTACCTACGAGGGATTCCGCTGTGAAACCGGTGAGTACAAGGTGTACGCTCACGCCACGCCGCGGCGCAAACCGCCCGTGACCAAGGTCGATCGGCCGCGCTGGTTGGAGGCGCGCGGTAGCCGTGTCGGCGATTACCGTACAGAACTGCTGCAGGACTACCTGTGCGGCATACGCGGCACGCGCAACGCCGACGAGATCCGTCAGGCGATGAGCGGCACGTTCAAGCGCGAAACCTTCTTTACCAACTGACTTCCCCCTGGAGCCACAACCCGAGATGAGCGCCTATGACGCCTCCGCCATAGAGGTATTGAGCGGATTGGAGCCGGTGCGCAAGCGCCCTGGCATGTATACCGACACGTCGCGGCCGAACCATCTCGCACAGGAAGTCATCGACAACAGCGTCGACGAGGCGTTGGCCGGTTACGCCAAGCGTATCGACGTGACCCTGCACAAGGACGGCTCGGTCGAAGTCAGCGACGACGGCCGTGGCATGCCGGTCGACAATCACCCGCAGCTCGGCATCCCCGGTGTCGAGGTGATCCTCACCAAGCTGCACGCCGGCGGCAAGTTCTCGAACAAGAGCTACCAGTTCTCGGGTGGCTTGCACGGTGTTGGTGTTTCCGTCGTCAATGCGCTGTCGAAACACCTCGAGGTTTGGGTCAAGCGCGGTGGCGCCGAGTACAACATCGCGTTCGCCGGCGGCGAAAAGGTGTCGGACCTGGAAGAGGTCGGCAAGGTCGGCAAGGCCAACACCGGCACACGCGTACATTTCTGGCCCGATCCGACGTATTTCGATTCGGCGAAGTTCAGCGTGCGCGAGTTGCGTCATCTGTTGCGCGCCAAGGCGGTGTTGTGCCCGGGTCTGACCATCCGCTTCTTCCGCGAGGGTGAAGCGGATCACGACGAGTGGTGTTACGAGGATGGCCTGCGCGACTATCTGGTCGACGCGCTGCAAGGCGCCGTTGCGCTGCCGCCCGAGCCTTTCACGGGCGCCAGCAGCGGCAACGACGAGGCCGCCGAATGGGCCGTGATGTGGCTGCCTGAAGGTGGCGAAGCCGTTGCCGAGAGCTACGTCAACCTGATCCCGACGACGCAGGGCGGCACGCATGTCAACGGTCTGCGCTCGGGGCTGACCGAGGCAGTGCGCGAGTTCTGCGAATTCCGCAATCTGTTGCCGCGTGGCGTGAAACTGGCGCCAGACGATGTCTGGAACCAGGTCAGCTACGTGCTTTCGGTGAAGCTGCGGGATCCGCAATTTTCCGGTCAGACCAAGGAGCGCCTGTCTTCGCGCGAATGTGCGCCGTTCGTCATGGGCGTGGTCAAAGACGCCTTCGCCCTGTGGCTCAACCAGCACACCGAACTCGGTGAGCAGATCGCCGAATTGGCGATCAACGCCGCACAGGCGCGCCAGCGTGCGGGCCGCAAGGTGGTGCGCAAGAAGGTCACGCAGGGACCGGCGCTGCCGGGCAAACTCGCCGACTGCCTGTCAGACGACCCGTCGCGCACCGAGCTGTTTCTCGTCGAGGGCGATTCGGCGGGGGGCTCGGCCAAGCAGGCGCGTGACCGCAACTTCCAGGCGATCATGCCGTTGCGCGGCAAGATCCTGAACACCTGGGAAGTCGATTCGGCCGAGGTGCTGGCGTCGCAGGAGGTGCACGATATTTCGGTCGCGATCGGTGTCGAGCCGGGCAGCGCCGGACCTTGCGTGATCTTCTTGCGGACGATCTGCTTCTCGGTCTT
>JAGRHA010000021.1 GCA_020445205.1 Gammaproteobacteria bacterium | reverse complement strand
CTGGCCGCCGAGCAATGGCTCAGGCGCATACCCGACGATCCGGGTGGCCTGCTGCGGCGCAAGTTCCAATACCAGTATCAACAACGCCACGGCAGCGCCGGCAGCGGCAGCGGCCAGGGGTGGTGACGATGTCCGGAGAAGCACGCATGACGACGGTACACGCTGCAGGTTTCGATCGATGGCTCACGCTGGCAGGGCTGGTGTTGCTGCTGCTCATGTCGGGCGTATCGGCACAGGCCGCGGTGCAGGCGCACGTCAGTCAGAACCCGGTGTATGTCGGTGACACCGTGACGCTGACCCTGTCGGCGGATGGCGGTGGCGGTGGTCAGCCCGACCTGTCACCGCTGCGCAACGACTTCGATGTGGTTGGTACCGGAACCAGCTCACAGATGAGCATGATCAATGGACGGACGTCGTCGCGCACGCAATGGCGCATCGAATTGTTGCCACGGCGCAGTGGCGACCTGTCGATACCGGCGCTGCAGGTCGGCAACGAACGCAGCCAGGCGATCACGCTCAAGGTCACCGATACGCCGCCGGCGGGCGACGCGAAAGCCGCTGCCGCGGGGCAGCACGTGATCGTCGAGGCCAGCGTCGATGCGGCGGTCGATGCGCCCTATGTGCAGCAGCAGGTTCCCTATCAGGTTCGGCTGTACTTCGACGAGGCAGTGCGCGACGGATCGCTCAGCGATCCGCAGGTCGCCGATGCCGTGGTCGAGCGGATCGGCGATGAGGCGCGTTACACGGCCACACGCAACGGCCGCCAGTACCGCGTGATCGAGCGTCGCTATGCCGTGTTTCCGCAGAAGAGCGGTGAGCTCGAGATCCCGCCTGTGCGCTTCGAGGGACGCGTTGCGGACTCGGGCAACGGTCGCGGCACGAACGCGCGTGGCAATGGCCTCATGCAACGTTTCCTGCAGGGCTCTCCGTTCGCCAACGATCCGTTCTTCCAGGGAGGGGTGTTCGGCGACCGCGGCCGCGCGGTGCGGACCTTCGGTCCCACGACCAAGGTGACGGTTCGGCCGCGCGCCGGGACTCAGGCGAGCTGGCTGCCGGCGACGTCGGTGCGCGTACACGACAGCTGGAGCGGGGCGGCACCACAGTTGAAGGTCGGTGAGCCGGTTTCGCGCACTGTAACGGTCGAAGCGGAGGGCCTCACCGGCGCGCAGATACCGGCCTTGGATCTGCCGACACCCGACGGCATGCGTGTGTACAGCGAACCGGTCGAGAACGTGACCCATAACGACGGCAAACGTCTGGTTGGGATCAGTCGCCAGACGCTGACCTATATCCCCGACACGGCCGGCAGCGTCGGGATTCCTGCGCTCGAGCTCGAATGGTGGGATACGCAGAAGGATGCCGCCGCCGTGGCGTCGTCGCCCGCGTGGCGCCTGGATGTGGCGCCGGGAAGCGGTGGTACGCCTGCTCGCGCAGCGCAGAATGCCGCGGCGACGTCGCCTGCGCAGTTGCAGCGGACGCCCGACTCAGAGCCGACGGACCGGGAAGCGGCGACAGCGACGGTGGAGCAGGGCTGGCCGTCTTGGGTGATGGTCGTGCTCGCCATGTTGGCGCTCGCGCTGCTGGTGCTGCTCGTCCGATTCGGATTGCGCCGTCGTTCGCGACACGCGGTGCAAGCGATGGATGTAGGCACGGCACAACGGCGGCAGGTGGCGGCCACGGCGGCACCACTGCATCGTACATCTTCAGCCGTCGCCGACAGTGCGGCGCTGTTGTCGGAGCTTGGGGCCGCGTGCCGCGAGCGAGACGCGACGCTGGCGGCACGCACGTTGTTGGCACTTGCGCGTGCGCAGTGGGGTGATGGTGCGCCACGTAATCTCGGCGATCTCGCCGATCGACTGGACGTGGGTGCAGATGCGGTGCGCGCGCTCGATCGCCACCTGTATGCGGCGGATGACAGTCCGTGGCCGTCAGACGAACTGTGGCGGGCCCTGCAAAACGGTTTGCCTGTCGATACGGCCGCCGACGATGCGCGGCGCGCCGACGAATTACCGCCACTGTACCCACACCATGCG
>JAGRHA010000166.1 GCA_020445205.1 Gammaproteobacteria bacterium | reverse complement strand
GACCTGGTTCTGCTGGGTGGTGTCAGCTCGGGTGCCGAGGTCATGGCACGCGGGCACATCCACGCCTATGGGGTGCTGCGGGGCCGCGCCATGGCCGGATTCACCGGTGATGTCTCGGCGCGAATCTTCTGCCGCGAACTCGGTGCCGAGCTGGTCTCGATCGCTGGTCGTTACCGGGTCAGCGAGAATCTCGAAAGCCGTTACCTCGGACGTTCGGTGCAGATCCGCCTCGATGGCGATGCGCTGCGTTTCGAGCTGCTGTGACGCGCGGCACCATTTCTATCCGACCAACGCGGACCGCGGGTCCAAAGGAGTAGTCAGTTGGCACGAGTTATCGTAGTCACGTCCGGCAAGGGCGGCGTGGGCAAGACCACGACCAGTGCGGCCTTCGCGATGGGGCTCGCCGAGCGTGGATTCCGTACGGTCGTCATCGATTTCGACGTCGGCCTGCGCAACCTCGATCTGATCATGGGTTGCGAGCGACGCGTGGTCTACGACTTCGTCAACGTGATCCAGGGCGATGCGAACGTCGGGCAGGCGCTGATCAAGGACAAGCGCAACCCGAACCTGTTCGTACTGCCCGCGTCGCAGACGCGCGACAAGGACGCGCTGACCGTCGAGGGCGTGGGCAAGGTGCTCGAGGAGCTCGGCCGCGAGTTCGAGTTCATCGTCTGTGACTCACCGGCCGGGATCGAGCGTGGCGCAACGATGGCGATGTATTATGCCGACGACGCGATCGTGGTCACCAACCCCGAGGTGTCGTCGGTACGCGACTCCGACCGCATGATCGGCATCCTGTCGAGCAAATCACGGCGTGCGGAGCAGAACATGGAAGGGATCCGCGAGTTCCTTCTCGTCACCCGCTACTCGCCGGAGCGCGTCAAGCGCGGCGAGATGCTTGCCCTCGAAGACGTGCAGGAGATCCTGTCGCTCGACCTGATCGGTGTGATTCCGGAATCGACGGCGGTACTCAACGCTTCGAATGCCGGCGTGCCGGTGATCCTCGACCGTGAGAGCAGCGCCGGCCAGGCCTATAGCGACATGGTCGCGCGTTACCTCGGCGAGGATTTGCCACACCGTTTCCTGTCGACAGAAAAGAAGGGCCTGTTCGGGCGCCTTTTCAGGGGGTGAGCCGTGGCACTGCTTGATTTCTTCAAACAGCGCAAGAGCAATTCCGCGGCACTCGCCAAGGAACGGCTGCAAATCCTGGTCGCCCACGATCGCCGCGGCGGTGGCCCGTCGTACCTGCCGCAACTGCAGCGCGATCTGCTCGCCGTGATTCGCAAGTACGTTGCGGTCGACAGCGATGCGGTGTCGGTCAACGTCGAGCGCGACGGCGCCCAGGAAATTCTCGAGCTCAACATCATCCTGCCCGAGTAACGGATGCCGGTCGGGACCAGCGCCCAAACGCCGGCTCAGGCTCCGGGGTGGCCCTCGTCGGGCCTGCCACGGCGGCTCGCTCAGCCCGGTCAGTCTGCTGCCGAATAGGGAATAAAACGATTTTTTGCTGTCATGCAGGTTTACATTCTTCCGAAATGTGACCAAGAACCCGTTTCGCTTCTTTGTTTAAGGGGCTGATCCTGCTAAAGAAAAAATTTTTCGGCACGCTACTTGCTGATAGGTGTTCAAGAAGCGCGATCAACAGAGTAGTTAACCCCTTGTCGCGCGAAAAAATTGGAGCAAGAAGGCCTCATCATGAAGCTGAGAAATCAACATTTTCTGGCCGCGGCCGTCGGTCTCGTCCTTGCCCAGGCGTCCGGCACCGCGAGTGCCGAGGTCACCTGGACGTTCGACTCGGCAAACTGCGTATCGACGCTTGCTGCGGGCCATTGCAGCGGCGGTGACAGCCATTTTTCGTCCTACCGCACTTACCAGGGTGTCGGCACGGACGCGGTCGATGTCACGGTTTCGGGCTGGGCCAACACGTCCAACGGTACCGCCGGTACCAACACTGCGCTCGGCCTCGGCATGATCACGCACTACAGCGGCGGTCTCGGTGTGAAGAACGCCGATGCGGGTGCTGGCGGTGACACCTACGAGGGCAACGTTCCCGAGCATGCGATCGACAACAACGACCGTTACGACTTGGTGCTGTTCGATTTCGGCGCTGGCAACTCGGTGTCGCTGAACGACATCCAGATCGGCTGGACCTGGAGCAGCGGCGATGCCGACATCAACCTGCTGGCTTACACGGGTGCAGGTGCCATGTCGCTGAGTGGTGTCGAATTCCACACCGGTGGCGAAGGACTGACCGCGGCGGGTTGGTCGCTGGTCGGCAACTACGACCTCAATCCCAACCAGTCTTCAGGTGTCAACGCGGGTGACGTGTCTTCGCGGTACTGGATCGTCGCAGCGCACAACAACATCCTGGGAACTGACTGCGAGTACGACAGCAACGGCTGCCCCAATGCGAACGACTACTTCAAGGTCCTGAGCATGTCGGGTACGTTTGATACGCCGACGCCTCCGGGCAGCGTTCCGTCGCCGGCTCCGTTGGCGCTGATCGGGCTCGGTCTGGCCGCTATCGCGACACGGCGCAAGCGCCACTGACACACGTCGCGTTCGGGAGAAGGGCCTGCCGTAGGTGATCCGGCAGGCCTTTTTCGTTTTCGGGGGGGCGGCGCCTGTGCGTCGTGCAGGACGGTCTGCCCAAGATCCTGACGGCCGACGCCGTTTGGCCGGCTAGCAGCGGTTTGGCGCCGTGTCGGGCGCGTGACCGTGCTACGTGCCGTCAGGGCAGACGCTCGAGGCGGGTGCGCGCGTCGGCCAACCACGCAGGTTGACCCTGCGCCAGCTTGAGCGCCTGCTCGAGTTGCCGTCGTGCCTCGGCGCGGCTGCCGTATTCCTCGAGAGCTGCGCCCAGGTGATAACGGATCGCTGCTGAACCGCCATTGCGCGCCACGGCATTGCGCAGGTGTGCGATGCCCTGATCGAGGTCACCGATCTGCACCAGCGCCCAGCCGATCGTGTCGAGGATGGCGGGATTGTCAGGTTGCAGCTCATAAGCCCGCCGGGCCGCTTTGAACGCACGCTCGCTGTCGGTAGCGACCAGCAGCTCAGCGAGGTTGTTGAAGGCGAGCGCGTCGTTGGGGGCGGTCTCGACCAGTCTCTGGTACAGCGACACGGCCTCCTCGGTTCGTCCCAGCTGGTGGTAGCGCTCGGCGAGTGCGCGCAGCGTTTCCGGCTGGTCGGGGTGTGCGTCGACCCAGCGCTTCAGCTCTTCCAGCGCGGCGTCGCCGTGGCCGGCGAGGGTGCGCGCGCGGTATTGGCTGACGACGAGCAGTGCCCTGGGCTCGACCGCGAGCGCACGTTGATACATCTCGACCGCGCGATCGTG
>JAGRHA010000165.1 GCA_020445205.1 Gammaproteobacteria bacterium | reverse complement strand
GTGCCCTGTCGGTCGGGCGGCATCCTGGCTAAAAATAATCGACACGACTAAGCATGTAGAGCCGAAGGCAGAGGGCTTGCGGACGCGGGTTCGACTCCCGCCGCCTCCACCAATCGGAAAAAGGCCAGCCTAGCGCTGGCCTTTTTGCGTTTTCATCGAAGCACTGGTCTCAATGGCCCGCGGCGCGGTTGCGACGAAACACCGGGAAATGCCGAAGATCGTCGCTACAACGCGAGAACGGGCCGAAGGCAAACGCCGCAGGTCGACAATTCCCTCCGCCGCCTTCATCCGATGACGAAAGGTTGCCCAGCGTGGCCTTTAGCAGTTGCAGGACCTCCGCCAGTATCGGCGAGCCCATTAGGCGCGCCCATAACATGCCGAACAACCACCGAGCACGCCCTGCAAACGGCCGCGGGACGCCGATGTTTAAGAACCCGGGTAGGCGCAGCGGAAGCCGATGCTGCCGTAGATCGCGCTGCCCTGTTCCGGTGGCTTGGTGTTGCGGAACGAACTGCGCAGATTCTCGCGCTCTTCATCCCAGCTGCCGCCGCGGGCGACGCGTTGTGCCGACACGGCAGGGCCGCTGAGATCACCATTGGCATAGAGCGTCACCAATGCATCCGCTGCATACCAGTTGCTCGTCCATTCACCGACGTTGCCATGCATGTCGAAAAAACCGAGCGCATTGGCAGGCCGTGAGCCGACCGGCCAGGTACGGTCTTCACCGCAGCCGTCCAACTCGTTGCCCGCAGATCCGTGCGTGGTGCCATCGTCAAGTATCGCGTGTGCGCAGTCTATGCTCTGCCCCTGCGGGTACCGCGAAGCACTGCCTGCACGCGCGGCTTTTTCCCACTCGGCCTCCCATGGCAGCCGTCCGCCGCGCCAGTGGCAGTACTGTTGGGCATCCTGCCAGTCGATGCAGTTGACCGGATGATCGTCACGTCCCGCCGCCGCGTAGTTGCAGTATTGATTGCGCTCATTCGTCAACGGTTCGGAACACTTGCCCGCTTCGACGCAGGCCCGATAGTCACTCACCGTCGCTTCGTGACGATCGAGGCGAAACGCTGGCACATCGACCATGACGCCGCCCGGCGGGCCCTCGTCGCTTTCGCAGCCTGTGTCACCGGCAGAGCACCCCATTGCAAACGCCCCTGCCGGAACCGTGATGACGTCGGCGCCCACGCCGCCGCCGCTGGTGCACAGGAGCAAGGCGATCATCCATTTGTTCATTGGCTCTCCTCTTAAAGTTGACGCGTGACGACGAATCCTGTCGGCCGGCTTGCCTTCTTGTCGCCGTAGCACGATATGCCACCACCGGGCTTGCTCAATTCCTTGCTGGGTATCGCTGCAGGAACCGAAGCGCACGGGGCATTTCTCAAGGCTCGCGCAATCGAAGCCCGTAGACGAGACGACCGGCCCGACAAGCAATCTATTTCGCCGCCCTCGCTTTCGACTCTTTGGTGACGACTCACATCGCCAGATCGCAGCCCGACACATCGGACGCGCGGGGCGAGGTCGGCCACTCGCAAACTTCTCGTGCAATAGCCGACCGTGTATCGCGGTCCAGAACAACAAATCCCGCCTGCAACGCCGCATTGATCGGTGAGTACGGATAAGCGGCAACGGCGATGCACGACCAGCGACATGAACTGTGCAATCAATCGTCACCGCCGTTCGTCTTAGGGGTTGAGGGCGGGCAACCCGTCGCGCCCCAAGATTCGCAAACGGCTCAAACGGAGGAGACCCCATGCATTCAAGCAATTCGACCAAGACGCTCATCGCCACACTGCTCGCCGCGGGCAGCGTCATCGCGAGCAATGGCGCACAGGCCGTGCCGGACTCGCCATCGACGTGGGAAAAGTGTGCCGGCATCGCGAAAGCCGGCATGAATGACTGCGGCGCACTCGACGGCAAGCATGCGTGTGCCGGCCAGTCGAGCATGACCAACTCGGACCAGGAATGGGTCTATGTACCCGCAGGGACGTGTGAAAAGATCACCGGCGGCGTCGTAGCCGCAACCAAACCGGCAAAGTAACGATGCACAACACCGCGTTCTCGACACGAGAACGCGGATCGCTCGCCGGCACTGGCATCGGCTTACGCGGTCCGCATTTCGAACAGTTGCTGGCGGCGCCATCACGGGTGCCATGGCTCGAACTGCTGGCAGACAACTTTCTTGCCCGCGGCGGGCTTGTACCTGCTCAGCTGCAGCGTATCGCTGCGCAGTTCCCGGTCACACTGCATTGCGTCGGCATGAACCTCGGCGGTGTGGATGCGCTCGATCGACACTACCTGGAACGTATCCGTGCCATCGCCCGGCAGACGGATGCCGCAATCATCTCCGACCACCTGTGCTTCACCGCACTGAACGGGCGCCACTATCACGAGTTATTGCCGCTGCCGTACAACGACGATGTCGTCGAGCACGTGGCAAAGCGTATACGCCAGGTGCAGGACATGCTCGAGCAGCGGATACTGGTCGAGAACGTGTCCGCGTACGTGCGTGCCTCGTCAACGCTCAGTGAAGGGCAATTCATCGCCGCGGTCGCGCAACGCGCGGACTGCGGCATTCTGCTGGACGTCAACAACCTGTACGTCAACCAGATCAATCTGGGTACGGATGCCGAAGCCGCATTGCGCGCATTACCGATCGAACGCGTCGCCGAGATCCATCTCGGTGGCTATGAAGACAAAGGGCGCTATTTGCTCGATGCACACAGCCGGCCGGTCAGTGACCCGGTTTGGGAGTTGTTCGACAAGGCCGTTGCGATGCTTCCCGAGGTTCCCGTCTGCATCGAGTGGGACAATGACATCCCGCCACTGGAGACACTGCTCGCCGAGGCCCGGCGCGCAACGGCGTTGCAGTCCAGGCACCGGGCGGTCGCGTGAGCATTCGCCTCGCAGACTGGCAAGGTGAGTTTGCGGATGCGCTCGACGCAGCCAACCAGACGATGCCCTGTATCACCACGGCGTCATCCGATACGCCGTTGCCCGTCGACATGGGGCTGGCGGTGTATCGGCAAAGCAGTGTGTCGGCAAGGCGACGGGCACTCGATGAGATCTATGCCGTCTGCTGCCGACTGCTCGGCGAAGCGTGTTTCAACACCTTGACGCGGGAGTACGTGCAGCGCTTTGCATCGCATTCCGGCGATCTGAACCGCTACGGCGAAAGCTTTCCCCGGTTTGTCGACGAAATCCTGCGCCGGGAGCCGGGTTTCGCTGACGTTCCCTGGCTATCGGACCTGGTTCATCTCGAGTGGTTGTGCCACCTCGTCTATTACCGCAACGACGACGCACCCTTCGATGCCCAACGTTTGGTCGACATCCCGCCACAGCAGGTCATGGTGGCGCTGTCGAGCCATGTCCTGTTACTGCGCTCGGACTGGCCCGTTCACGCCATCTGGCAGGCGCATCAGCAAGCCCACGATACGCCGTCGGTCACCACGCCGATCGTCGAAGGCGACTGGCACCTGCTCGTCGAACGTCGTTCGTTCCGTGCGCATGTCGAAGCCGTCGATGCGGAGACCTATCGAATCCTGACACTGCTCGCAAACGCCCGCTCGATCAGCGGACTCGCCGAGCGTCACGACATCGAACCGACACAACTCGCGGGCTATCTACAGCGCGGATGGGTCCGCCTTGGCGTGGGCGACTGACATGGCATTCGACCGGCCTGCACTCGACCGCCTGTTCCGCTATGCATTCACGCTGTGCGGTGACGAGCAGGCGTCGTTCGACCTGTTGCAGGACACGCTTCAGCGCTGTCTCGAAAAGCCCGCGAATGCACTCACCTGCCCCGAGGCTTTCGCACGTCGTGTGATGCGCAACCGCTTTATCGATCTCCATCGCCGCGACAGTGCGAGTCCACTGCAAGCGGCACCCGACAGTGATATCGAACTGATCGCGATCGACACGCACTCGCTCGAGGATGTGATCATGTCGCGCGACGAACTCGAAAAGGTCTGGGAACAGTTACAACCGATCGATCGTGAGATCCTGTACTACTGGGCGATCGAAGAACTGTCGGCGAGCGAGATCGCAGTACAGATGGGCAGCAGGCGCGGTACCATTCTTTCGCGCATCCATCGCCTGCGGACGCGTTTGCAGGCGGCGTTCCCACAGGGGCACACGACATCGGAAGGAGGCCGCGGATGAAGAGCACGCTCCGTCAGGCCGTCGTCGAGCATCTGGGTGAGCAATCCTTATCCGATGCGCAGTTCGCACGACTCGAAAAGCTGCAACAGACGCACGAACGCCGCCGTGGTAAGACCGTGCTGGGGTATGCGTTGACCGCCGTGGTCGCATTCATCGTCGCCACGATCGCGACCCTTTCGCTGATACCGCAGGATCGCGCCGCCACGATCGCTGCAGAAGTGGTCGCGAACCACCTGAAGCGTGAACCGCTCGAGATCAAAGGTACGGCGCTCGCCGATATCCGTGGGCACTTCCAGGGCCTCGGCTTTGCACTCGTCGAATCCACACTCGCCGATATCTCGGCAACGACGCTCGTGGGGGGACGCTACTGCAGCGTGCGCGGCGTCGCCGCGGCACAGCTGCGTCTCAAAGATGCTGAGCAACGTTTCGAAACACTCTATCAGGTGCGTTATGACGCCGACCGTTTTGGTGTCATGCCGATGATAGAGAATGGAGACAAGCCACTGCACCTGATGGCGCAAGGCTTGGACGTCGATCTGTGGGTCGAGAAAGGTGTGCTGTTCGCGCGCATTAAGGAGTGAGCGGTGCGAGCATGGCGACACCCCGCACGCCAGAAGCCATTATTGCTCATGCAGATGTCACGGTAACACCTGGTAGACTGCGACGCAGACCGAGCGTCACAACGGCCGCGTGGCCGATCTGCCGACCGCCCGGCGGCGATACCGACGACTCAGCAAGCCGAAAGCCGCGGGCACAGATACGTGTTGCACATCAACCGCGCAGCGTGGCGCAGAGCGAAAAGATCGTCGGTAAATCAGCTATTGTCAGGCGGCGCCACACGTCGTGCATCCGCGTTGACGACACGGTTTCGCCCGGCCTCCTTTGCCTGGTACAGCGCCGTATCGGCACCGTGGATAAGCGCCTCCAGCGAAGCCGATCCCATACCGCCGCACTTGATGCCCATCGACAATGTCACGGCGACGAGCTTGTCATCGAACATGAAGCGATGACTCTCGACGGTCACACGCATGCGTTCGGCGAATTCGCCGGCCACTTCCGCCGTGGTGTTGCGTAACAACAGCACGAACTCCTCACCGCCGAATCGCGCGAGCAGGTCGTCGATGCGCACCTGCGACTGCAGGATCGTCGCCAGGTCCTTGAGTACAAGGTCACCGGCAGGATGGCCGAAATCGTCGTTGATGCGTTTGAAATGATCGACATCGCACATGACCAGCGAGATCGGTTTGCCCTTGCGTCGTGACCGCCCGATCTCCTGTTCTGCGCGTTCGACGAATGCGCGTCGGTTCAACAGGCCGGTCAGCGGATCCGTGGTGGCCGCCTCGTACAGGCGGTTTTCGGCGTCGATCTCGGAGGCGAGCTTGAATTCGACCTTCATTACGGTACTGCCGACGCGTATGCGTGCATTGGGGTCGATGGGTAGACGCTCCACTTTGATGCCGTCGACGTAACAGTCGTTTGTCGAATCGAGGTCGAGCAGTT
>JAGRHA010000164.1 GCA_020445205.1 Gammaproteobacteria bacterium | reverse complement strand
GCGACCAGCGGGCGACTGTCGTGCAAAACGGAAAATACCCGACATGACGGCAGGTTAATCGACATACGGCAGGGTTCGCCGCGACCACGCGGGGGTACGAGGTGGTCGATCGCAGGGTGAACGATTCATTCAATCGACGCGAACCCGCGATGTCGATTGAAAGAATCGTTCACCCCGTTTGCGTCAATCCTCGCTGGAGCCCGGCGATATCAACCTGTGCTCGCGCATGATGCGCCGCAGGCGCGGACGCGAGATGCCGAGAATCGCGCACGCCTCGCCGCGATGCCAGCCAGTCGCCTGCAACACGCGCTGCACGTGCAGGCGCTCGGCATCGGCGAGGCTGCCCAGGCCGAAGCTGTCGGTCGCCGGCGCATCCGGCGGCAGCACTGCACGCTTCATATCCGCTGGCAGCGCGTCCATGGCGAGAACATTGCCCGTCGCCGTTGCGACTGCGCGCATCAGCAGGTTTTCGAGCTCGCGTACGTTGCCTGGCCAGGTGTACTCGGCGAAGCAGTCGAGCACGGCCTGGTCGACATGCGTGATCCCACCCTGCATCTCTTTGTTGATGCGCACGAGCAGCGCGTGAACGAGGTCTTCGAGATCTTCGATGCGATCTCGCAGTGGCGGCAGATTCAGGTTGACCACCTGCAGCCGGTAGTAGAGATCTTCGCGGAACCGGCCGTCGGCGACCTGGCTTGCGAGGTCGAGGTTGGTCGCCGCGATGATGCGTGCATCGGTGTGGCTTGTCGCAGCCGAACCGAGCGGGCTGAATTCCTTGTACTGCACTGCGCGCAGTAGCTTTGCTTGCATCGTCGCCGACATCTCACCGATCTCGTCGAGAAAGATGGTTCCCCCCTGGGCCAGCGCGAACTTGCCCGGTTGCGCACCCACCGCTCCCGTGAACGCGCCTTTTTCGTGACCGAACATGTCCGACTCGAGCAGCGACTCGACGACGGCCGCGCAGTTGACGACGACAAAGGGGCCATTCGCCTGCTCGCTCGCATTGTGGATGGCATGTGCGACGAGTTCCTTGCCGGTGCCGCTCTCACCCGTGATCAGTACCGTGGCGTTGCTGCGCGCGACCAGGCCGATGGTCTTGAACACCTCTTTCATCGCCCGGCTGCGTGCGACCATCTGCAACGGTCCGCCGGGCACGTCACGCACAGGCAACAGCTGATCTGGGCGCTCGACACCGAGCAAGCGCTCGAGTGCCGCATCGAGTTCGTCGACGTCTATCGGTTTGTGAATGTAATCCGCGGCGCCCTTCTGCATGGCGGCAATCGTGCTGGCCATGTCATGAAACGCCGTGATCATCACGACCTCGGGTGCCGGTTGCAGAGCACGAAAATCGGGCAATGCGTCGAGTCCCGAGCGCCCTTCCATGCGGATATCGAGGATCACGAGTTCAGGCGGCTCCACACGCGCGAGCATCAATCCTGCATCAGCGTCATAGGCGACAACAGGATCGTGACCCTGGGCGCGCAGATGCAGTTCCAGCGTACGTGCGCACGCCTTGTCGTCGTCCACCACGAGCACGCGGCTCATCAACCCTCCTCCGGCGCTGCAGCCGCCCCCCGGTGAGTGCTACCGCTCACCGGCGGCGTCAACGGCAAGGTTAGCACCGCGCACGTCCCGACGGGTTCACGCGCGACCAGCGCGACATCAGCGCCATGCAGATCGGCAATCTGGCGGACAATGGCCAGCCCCAGCCCCGTCCCCTTGGAGCGCGTGGTGAAGAACGGCTCGAACAGGCGATCGCGCACCTGTTCGTCGATACCCTGGCCGTTGTCGCAGACCTGGATCGTGAGCCGACGCCCGGCATGGGTTTCGGTGAGATCGGCCTGCAGCGACACGTAACGTTCTCCAACCGCGCGCACTGCTGTGGCCTGCAGGGCGTTCATCAGCAGATTCGACAGCAACTGACGCAGCTTCGCCGGGTCGCCGGGAAAGCTCGGCAGGCCGGGCGCACACTGCATATCCAGCGCAACCCCATACTCCGTCATGCGGCGATGCACGGTGCCCGCGACACCCACCAGCATCTTCGAGGCATCGAGCCACTTGCAGTCCAGCTCACCGGGGCGCGCGTAGGTCAACATGTCGGCGATGATGGCTTCCATGTAGTGCACCTGTTCGAGACCGATCTCCGACAACTCCCTGGCCTCATCACCCGCCGCCTGCCGGCCGAGTATCTGCACCGCCATCTTCACCGACGACAACGGGTTGGCGAGATCGTGCGCGAGCATGCTCGCCATGCGTCCCATGGCCGCGAGTGCGCGTGAGCGCGCCAGTTCGAGATTGCGTTCGTCGATCTCCTGCTGCAGTTGTTTGCGTTCCGTGATGTCTTCCTTCACGGCAAGAAAGTGCGTTGTGTTGCCGCCAGCGTCGCGCACGGCCGAGATCACGGCCGCCTCCCAGTACAGGCTGCCATCCTTGCGCCGATTATGAAATTCGCCACGCCATTCACCACCTTCCGACAGAGCCTTCCACATCTCGCCGTACTCGGCTGCCGGCGTTTCACCGGACTTGAGCATGCGCGGGTTCTTGCCCCGCACCTCGTCGAAGCTGTAACCCGTCACTGCACTGAACTTCGGATTGACGTACTCGATGCACCCTTGGCGGTCCGTGATGACGACACTCGCCGGACTCTGTTCGACCGCGCGTGACAGCTGGCGCACCTGGTTCTCGGCTATCCGCTGCTCGGTAATGTCCTCACCGATGGCGGTCAGGCCGAGCAGACGCCCACCGGCTTCGCGCGTCGGCGTATTGTTCCAGGCGATCAACCGTCGCTCACCGTCGCGCGTGCAGATCTCGCCTTCGCGCACGGCGGGATAATCACCGTTCTGTTGCAGTACGCGATGCAGTTCGTGTGCGGCGGCGCGCTGATCGCCGGGAAGGAAGCGATCGATCCAGTCACTACCGATGACCTCGTCGCGCCGCCAGCCCGTGAGGTCGAGCAGGAAACGATTGCAAAACACCAACCGCCCCTGCAGATCGACCATCAGCGCGACCAGACCGATGTCCTCGAGCGTGCGTCTGAAACGGTGTTCGTAGGCGCGCTCGGCCTCCGCCGCGCGGCGGTGAACCCGTGCCGCCGCGAGCAGATAGGCGAGCCCGACCAGCAACACGGAGGTACCGAGGTACGGCGTCGCATTGCGCGCGGCAAACTGGGCGAATGCGGCAATACCTTCGCTCGGTCGCTCATGGGCGATGACTTTCCATACCTCGCCGTGTGTCGAGGGTACCTGTCCGGTCTGCAACAGCTCCGCCGCCTCGACGCTGGGACGCACCGTGGCGAAGGTGAACAAGCCGTCATCGTTACCGAACTGGCCGTTGGCCCCCTCCCGGATACGGCGCCACGACGCCGGAAAGCGGTCGCCATAGGTCTCTTCGCGTCCAAGCATGAACCCCCAGGCCTCGTGAACCCGCGGACTGCTGAGCCAATAGCCGTCACCATTCACCATTTCGATGTGATCGGCGATGTTCGCCGCAGCACCACGAAATCGTCGCAACAGTCGCTCACCGAGATAATTCAGAATCACCAGTCCACGGCGTTGTCCGGCCGCATCGAATACCGGTGTGACAAAGCGCAGCACCGGCTTCAGCGGGACCTCGATCACGCCATCTTCCACGTTCAGATCGAGCGGCGACAGGTACACCTGGCCGGGCGCCAGACCCGATGCCTTGTTGACGTAATAGCGCGCTGATTTGTCCTGCAGCGCAGCATCGTCGACCAACACCACATCGCGTCCCTGCAGATTGACGCGCACGACTTCGTAGCCACGTTGATCGAGGAAGCGTACCTGATCGTATATGCCTTTCTGGCGGGCGAACGTGGTGAAGATGCGCGCGATCGTGGGATCCCGCCGGCCGCTGCCGATGGCATCGAAATCGAGATTCTCGAGCAGACGGCCCAGGAAGGTGAGGTCCGTGGTCACCGCACCGATGTCGTCGACGATCGCCCGTCGGGCGAGTTCGACATTCAGCAACTCGCTGGTATCACGCTGGGTGATCTGCGCACGGTAGTCGACGACGAAGTGCGCAATCGCCACTGCGGCGAGCAGACCGAAAAGTACCAGCAGCACCCAGACGAAGCTGCGCAAGACGCCAAGCCTGGACGATGAGCCCCGTCGCTTCACCCTATCCACCGGTTTGCCCTCTGCAGCATCGCCACATCGACAGCGCCTCGTTGACTACGCGTGTGATCGGGCGACCGAGTCTACGATGTCCGCCGCCGCTTGGCGACGCGGGTGCCCGCACCGGCATGCCACCGCGCAGCACGGGCGACCGCCACAAACGCTCGATAGCGTATGCCCGCCGGCAATGGCGGGCACGTGGGCGCAATACGGCAGCACGACAGCCCGGCAACCGCTGGCGTGCACGCAAACCGCAGTGGAAACGCACGACGCAGGGGCTGCACCACATGCAGCCACGGCTGGCCGTAGCACAGGATGAACAGACCTGCCCGTCAGCCTGGATATTGGGTAACGGCCGATGATCTGCGCAACGATGGGTGGTACCCACGACAGGTGCAACGGGACGTTGGCGCAGGGCGGTCGAACGGGTGACGTCGTTGACCTGCGCTGATATCGCCGGGTTGGTGAACGAGACGATCTGCTGCACCGTCTCGTTTCGTTGCCCTGAGCTGCCAGACGGTCACGCGGGGTTCGATGCCCTGCCGGGCAGTGGCGACAGACGAAACAACGCACCCAGCGCGCCAAACCGGTTACCGTGCAGCGGGAACCACCAACGGGCACGGCGACGGTGCTGCCCCCGGGCAGCACCACGCAGCGCCGCGAACGGCACACTCAACCCAGTGTCCGATAGACAGACTCGGAAAGACGCAACAACTCGTTTTTCGAGAGTTCGCCCACCAGGGCGTAGCCGAACGGCCCATCGATCCAGTAGAACACGCCCGTATTCCCCTCACGCGCATACTTGAAGGCGGTCGCCTCGTTGTTCCACGCACCACGTCGTGCGTACAGGGTCACGCGTACACCGTCTTTGCGTTCGTACATGTACTGCACCGCCATACGGTCGGTCGAAGGTAGCAATCGACCGCCAACCAACGCATAGCCGTGCACGGAGAGGTCGGGGGGCTTTATCTCTGCACCCAGTCGCTTCGCGATCCAGCGAATCAGGTCGGGTTCATGTTGCGCGGTCACCTCGACCGGATGCCGCACCTCGGGGGTGTAGATCGCATGGGCGAACGCCGCTGGCCTGACCAGATCCAACTGCTCCGTCTGCCGGCTCGCGACCTGCACGGTGTCGGGGCTGCGCGCAACCCAACCAAGCATCGCACCGACCGCCAGCCAGACCATGGCTGCCGCCGCGTGCTGCCTGAGCCAGGGCCAGCCACGACGACGCGCCAGTGTCGATGGCACAGGCTCGTCCAGGATGGGGTCGTACAATTCGTGGATCGCCTGATCCAGGCGCCGATAGCGCTGCACACTCTCCCGGCTTGCTGCATCCTCGTGCAGGTGCGCCTCGACCTCGGCACGCTGCACGGGATCGAGCTCGTCGTCGACATACGCATTGAGATCGATATCGTTGATCGGTCGCTCGTCGCTCATTTCACCCTCCGCAACCTGTGCGGCTCGTCTTCTTCGAGCAGTGTTCGCAGCTGTTGTCGGGCGCGCGACAGGCGCGACATCACGGTACCCTCGGGCACGCCCAAGACAGCTGCGACTTCGCGGTAGCGCAGGCCCTCGAGAGACACCAAGACGAGGATCTCGCGTTGTTGGTCGGACAGGCTGTTGATCGCACGCTGCAGTTCGTCGAGTTCAGTGCAACGTTCGGCGCGCGCGGCACCCGCAGGTTCGTCGTACTGTTCGGGCAACGCCACGAAGCGCGGCGCAGCACCCGCCCGACGCACCTGGTTCACGTAAAGATTATGCATGATCGTAAACAGCCAGGCGCGCAGGTCCGTGCCCGGACGCCAGCGACCGAGACGGTCCAGCGCGCGCTCCAGGCAGTCCTGTACGAGATCGTCGGCCGCGATCGTGTCGCCGCGCAACAATACGCGCGCGTAGCGTCGCAGGCGTGGGATCAACGCGACGATCTGCGCTTCGGAGGCCTTCATGAATTGCAGGTCCTCGTTTCGACACCGGGCAGTGTGCCCGGTGTCGTCGGTCGGTGGTCAGTGCGAAGGGCCAACCGGCATCACCGCCGGCGTGGTGAACACCCAGTCACGGTCTTTGACAGGCGTGTGGCAGCCCATGCACTCCTGGGCAAAAGCCACATCCTTGCCATAGGGCGCGAGACCGTCACCGACCCAGCGGGCATACCCCCAGCCGCCAGTGTCCGCCCATTTTTGCGCATCTTTGAACATGAATTCGACATGCACGAACTGCGACGGCGCGATGGCGGCCGACCAATGTTCTTCCGGGGCTTCTTTCCACACGACCTTGGCGAGCACTGCGCCGTCAGGCCAGGGATTCGTGCGGCCCTCGCGCGCAGCGGCGACCGCGGTGTCGTTACCGAGAATCGCGCGCATCGACTTGTGGTCGACACGATGCGACACGGAGATGACGCGCCAATCCCGGTAATCGGCCGGGAATTCTATGCCGTTGGGTGCCGCGGCCACGCTGTCGTGACCCGCGGCCAGGGCAACGCTTGTGCCGAGTTGCGCGACGACGGTCAGCGAGATGGCGATCAATGTCTTCATGTTCAGTTCTCCGGTCCCTGTCAGGCCTGTTTCATGGCCGAGGTGGATGGTGGGCAGTTGGCTTCACGCTCCCCGGGCGACAGCCGCTGTGAGCGCGTTCGGTAGTGGCTAACAATCGGCGACGCGATTTATTCCACACGCGATGAACAACGCTGCGCGTGTCACCCCGATCGAGCGATGTGCCCGCGGCCACGCCGGTCGGCGACAGCGTGGATCGCCGTACCTCGTACCGCCCTGTCCACGCCGCCCTCGTGCCTCGCTGGCGAGGTTGTTTGCGGCGCGTGGAATAAAAACGCGTCTGCGCTGTTCATCATGCAAAGCGTGTCGTTTGTGCACGAGCGAACCGCGGCATCGTGGCAACCGCTGCACGCGCCTTTGTATCGCCATCCATCTGCAACCCGTCCACGAGAGGCCTATGCGCGCTCGCAACAGCTACCGAAGCATACGCAGCGCATCAACTACCCGATGATGATCAAGAGCCTGCTCTTTCAAGCCACGGGAACACTGCTCGTCTTGCTGCTCGCATTCGCCGGCAGCACGGCATACACATTCACGTCCATCAAGCGCCAGCACAACGACGACGTGATCCTGGCGCAGGCGGCTCGGCTCGAACTCACGGCGCAATATCTCGACAACCAGGCGATGCGCTACCGGCAGAATGCGCCGCGGGACAACGAGAGTTACCACCGCGATCTCGAACTCTACTATCAGGACCTGATGCAGCATGTCGCCGTATTCGACATGCTCTCCAGCGCCTTCGCGAACAGCGACTTTCAACCCCATGTCACGGAGATGCGGGAGCGCTACCAGCCCGAACTCGGTGCAGAGGCGCTCACGGCCGTGCACGAGTTGGACGCGAACTGGCGCCGTTATCGCAACGGGCTGTTCGACGCATTGGGATCGGACCCAGCGGCACCGCAGCTCGCGCGTGCCGCCGAATTCGTCATGCGCGACAACCATTTGCTGGAAGATGCCGCGCGCCAGTTGAAGTCGGTGTTGCAGCAATGGCGAAAAGAGGATCTGCAGCGCATCAGGCGCCTGAACCTGGCGATGATATCCGCCGGCGTGGGCATCACGCTGGCTGCGATCGTCTGGCTCTACCTGACGATACTGGCACCCCTGCGGCGAACGCGTGAAGGCTTTCACCTTGCGGCACGCGGCGACTTCGGTATCTCGGTTGCCGAGCAGGGCTGCCAGGAGGCGATCGAACTGACGCGTTC
>JAGRHA010000163.1 GCA_020445205.1 Gammaproteobacteria bacterium | reverse complement strand
TGTTCAGGCGCATGCCATCATCGTTGTTCAGCGCGTAATTGATCGTCTCGATACGCGCCTCGTAGTTTTCGAGATTCACGAGACCGTGGCTGATGCCCGATTTGTGCGACGGCTGCAGCCCCGTCGCTGCGATGAGATCGGGCATGAAACGGTCGAAGAGCTCGAAGTAGTGGCAATCCGCGTGCTTGAGCATGGCGTTGATCTCTTCGTCGACCATGGTCGCGAAGACCAGCGGCTTGCGTCCCTCCGCTTCGGCACGGTGTGCGATCTCGCTGACCAGCGCCTGGGCTTTCTCGCGGGTATTGATGAAGGGCGTGTAGCGCGTAATGAACCGTGTATCGGTGAACTGCGAAAGCAGACTGTGCCCGTAAGCCTCGGCCGTGATACCGGTGCTTTCAGACACGAAATAGACCGAACGGCTCGCGCTGTCAGTCATACAGATATTCCAACCAATGCCCATCCTGTACGAGCTTGGCCTTGGCATCGTGCCAACGTTCCGGCAGGCGCAGATACTTCGCCATCGATTCGTCGAGCGCGCGTGCGACATCGCGGTAGCCCGCGAGGTAGACGTAGACGCTGCCCTGGCCGAGCAGGCGCCAGAACGCTTCCATGTTCTCCGCAACACTCTCCTCGCGGTCGAGCGCCGTCGCCGAATAACGTGTCTTCAGACCCTCGAAAGCGCGGAATGTCGCCTGGTCGAAGTACTGGTCCTGGTCGGCGACCGGATCGTTGAGATAGAGGTGCTCCAATCCCGTGCGCGGGCCTTCGAGCATGAGTACTTTGCCCATCCAGTCGAGTTTGCGTGCATGCACTTTGTGCGCGAGCCAGCGAAAAGGCACCATGCCGCATCCGGCACCGATGAACACCATGTTGCTGCGCGAACCCATGGGCGGATAGAACGGATAGGAAAACGGTCCATACAGATCGATCGAGTCGCCTTCGCGCAGACCGCTCAGCAGGTGGGCGATACCCGACGTCGGCCCACCGCGATGATTGCGCACATACAGCGTGAGATCGATGGAGTCTTCGAACGGCACCTTGCCGACGGCCTCGACGGTGAAGAGACGCAGGCCCTCCGCCAATTTGTCCTCGGGTGTTCCCGGCACCAGGAATGCGATGTCCATCCCCTCAGCGAAACGTCGGCCGCCCGGCTGCAGGTTGAGCATGAGTTTCACCACCGGCAGGATCCCCGGCTGATCGACGACGGTCGACCTGTGCACCACACGGGCGACGATCGGTTGGTCCACCGCGACACCAGGCTTAATCATTCGTAGTCTCCCTCTTGTACGGTCTCAGTCGGGTCCAGCGCTCGGCATGGCAGGGGGTTTCGCCGTGCCCGCCCATCACCCTCGTTTACGTGATACTAGTCTTTGACCAGCGGCTCATCACTGCAGATCACACCATCTTCATCGGCGTAAACATAACAGCCGGGAGTGAAGACCACTCCGGCGAAGCGTACCGGGACATCGCGCTCACCGATACCCTGCTTGACACTCTTCAGCGGATGCGTGCCCAGCGCCTTGACACCCAACGACATGGTCGCGATGTCGGCCGAGTCCCGGATCAATCCATTCATGATCACGCCCGCCCAGCCGTTCTCCACGGCCTTCGCAGCGAGCAGGTCACCGAGCATGGCGCAACGCAGGGAGCCGCCGGCATCGACCACGAGCACACGGCCGTCACCCGCCTCGCCCACGGCCTCACGGACGCGCGAATTGTCTTCGAAGCATTTGATCGTCGCGACACGTCCGGAAAAGCGCACATGTCCGCCGAAATCGCGCAGTCCCGGGTCGCAGATCTGTACCCTGTCGGAAAAATCGTCGCAGAGATCCGCTGTCTTGAAGGTCATCGCCGACTGTCACTCCTGGGCGTAGATGTTACAGAACCGCTTGCTCGCGGAATAAGGAAACACGTCGCGCTGTACGCCCTGCTCGATATCGGCCTGAATGCCCTTCCAGAATGCCGCATCCAGCAGGTCGCGATGGTGCTTCATGAAGGCCTTGCGGATATCCGGGTCGACGAGCAGGAAACTCGCAAACTCTTCCGGGAATACATCGTTCGGCGCCACCGAGTACCAGGGCTCGGCTGCCATCTCGTCTTCCGGTGTACGCGGTGGCGGTATGCGGCGGAAATTGATCGCCGTCATGAACTCGATCTCGTCGTAGTCGTAGAAAATCACGCGACCGTGCCGGGTCACGCCAAAGTTCTTGAACAGCAGGTCGCCAGCGAAGATATTCGCTGCCGCCATCTCCTTGAGCGCATTGCCGAAGCCGATCACGGCGTTCTCTTTCTGCTCGTAGGTCGCGTGCTGGAAGTACAGGTTCAGCGGGTCGAGCCGCCGTTCGATGTAGACATGACGCACGATGACCTTGTCGGCTTCGAATTCGAGGCTCTTGCCACATTTGCTCTTGAGCTCTTCGAGCAGCTCATCGTTGATCCGGTCAATCGGGAACGCGGCATAGGAGTACTCGAGCGTATCGGCCATGCGCCCGACCCGGTCATGCATCTTGACGATCTGGTACTTGCGTTTGACGGTTTTGCGATCGACTTCTTTCGGCGGCCGGAAGTAGTCGTTGATGACCTTGAACACATAGGGGTACGACGGCATGGTGAAGACGGTCATCACCATGCCCTTCACACCGGGCGCAATCTCGAGCTGATCGGTCGAGTGCGAGAGGTGATGCAGGAAGCCGCGGTAGAACTCGGACTTGCCCTGTTTCTGCAGTCCAATCGCCGTATACAGATCGGCTTTGGTCTTGGTCGGCAACATACGGTTGAGAAAATGCACGACAGCCGCCGGCGTATGGGTTTCGACCATGAAATAGGCACGGGCGAAACTGAACAGGTTGGCGATGTCGTCACCTTCCATGAGCAGCGTATCGACATAGACCCCACCACGCTCGTTGTTGAGGATCGGGATCACGAACGGAATGATGTCGGCACCGTTGATGGCACGACCGACGATATAGGCCGCCTTGTTGCGGTAGAACGGTGCCCGCAGCACCTGCAGCTGGAAATGGCGGCGCAGCTCGAGATCCGGCAGATGCGTGTCTTTCACGTGGCGCACGAGGCGGTGTACGTCACGATTCAGATCCTCGTACGGCAAGTCACAGGGAAAGGCTTGCAATACCGCGCGCACCGAGCGTGTCAGTCCATGGTGCATCGGGTAGTAGCTGTCGTATACCGGATCGTTGTCGTCCAGGTATTCCGTCGACAGGCCCGGCCGCACGAAGATATTGTCGTTGTTGTAGTAACGACGATGAAACAGCCAGGTGAACACCGAGTTGTAGAAGGTCTCGGCGAGCTCCGGTTGCTTATGCTCGTACAGCAACCCGATATAGCGCAGCTTCACCTCGCGCCACAGCTCTTCGTCCGCCTCGCCGGCGAGATCGAACTCCGCCTGCAGGCGCGCCGTGGCCTCGGTGACACGCTGGGTATACAGATTGATACGATCGCTGGCCGCCTGGCGTTGTGCGGGCCAGTCACAGGTCGCGAAACGCTTGCGCGCCGCTGCCGTGATATCGAGAAAGATGCGGTAGTGGCGATTGAAGCCGTCGAGGATCGTAGCCGCAATACGCCGTGCATTGAGTTCCGTCATGCGCTCTCGACTGGTGGATTGACCGCTGGCACCAGCCAATGATGCAGTCTGGACGCGCTCGGCGCCATCCCCGTCGATCAGCGACGCGTTTGCAGCGTACTCGGGGGTACGATCCGACATGGCGGCTATGGGATCCGATTGATGGATGAAGGATGCCGATGGCGAAGGCCGGCAACCGGCCGGCTCCTGCCATCGGCGGCCCGGCAACGATCAGCCGAACTGCTCTTCTTCGGTCGAACCCGTCAGCGCGGTCACCGACGAGGCACCACCCTGGATGGTCGTGGTCACGTCGTCGAAGTATCCCGCACCCACTTCCTGCTGGTGCGATACGAAGGTATAGCCCTTGTCGCGCGCGGCGAATTCCGGCTCCTGAACCTTCTCGACATAATGCTTCATACCCTCGCCACGCGCGTAGTCGTAGGCGAGATCGAACATGTTGAACCACATGTTGTGGATGCCGGCCAGCGTGATGAACTGGTACTTGTAGCCCATGTCCGACAGTTCGTCCTGGAACTTGGCGATGGTTGCGTCGTCGAGATTCTTCTTCCAGTTGAACGACGGCGAGCAGTTGTAGGCCAGCAGCTTGTTCGGACTCTCGGCGAGCACGGCCTGTGCGAATTCGCGTGCGAAGCCGAGGTCTGGCGTACCGGTCTCACACCACACCAGATCCGCATACGGCGCATAGGCCACGCCGCGGCTGATCGCCTGCTCAAGACCGTTCTTCACACGATAGAAGCCTTCCGACGTGCGCTCACCCGTCAGGAACGGCTTGTCGTTCGGATCCACGTCGTTGGTCAGCAGGTTGGCGGCTTCCGAATCGGTGCGCGCCAGCAGCAGCGTGGGCACACCCATGACGTCGGACGCCAGGCGCGCTGCGATCAGTTTCTCCACGGCCTCCTGCGTCGGAACCAGGACTTTGCCACCCATGTGTCCGCACTTCTTGACGGCTGCGAGCTGGTCCTCGAAGTGCACGCCCGATGCGCCGTTCGCGATCATGTTCTTCATGAGTTCGAACGCGTTGAGCACGCCACCGAAACCGGCTTCGGCGTCTGCAACGATGGGCAGGAAGTAGTCGACGTAACCTTCGTCACCGGGTCCGACACCGCGCGACCACTGGATCTCATCAGAGCGCTTGAAGGCGTTGTTGATGCGACGAACCATGGCTGGTACCGAATCGTAGGCATACAACGACTGGTCCGGGTACATGGTCTCGGAGGTGTTGCCGTCGGCGGCGACCTGCCAACCCGACAGGTAGATCGCCTCGATCCCCGCTTTCGCCTGCTGTACGGCCTGACCACCGGTCAGTGCGCCCATACAGTTCACATATCCCTTCTTCGCTTTGCCGTGGACCAGCTGCCACAGCTTTTCGGCGCCGCGCTTCGCCAGCGTGTGCTCCGGCTGGATCGAGCCGCGCAGACGTACGACGTCACCGGCGGTGTAGCCACGCTTTACGTCGAGCCAGCGGGGATTTTCGGCCCAGTCCTGCTCGAGCGCCTTGATCTGTTCGTCTCGGTTCATGATCTAACTCCTGTCCATTATTTGTGTGTTGTCGATTCATACCGGCGCAGCACCCTGTCGACTGGCGCCCCGCCCGGTCTGATGCTGCATTGCAACATTCACATAAAACTACCTGTACAACGGCCGTTGATCAATTGCGTCACGATGCGATGCATGGCGCGATATCGATCGCGGACTCCACACTTTTTTATTATTGAAATCCGTAGGTTAGGCGCCATTGCTTATCGACTCGAGTGGCGCACGATCCATTCGGAATGGAGACTATTGATAAACCCTATCCTGCAGCCCGCGGGCGCATCGGCGTTCCCGATGTCACGCAATGCTCTCTGACAACACATAGGGCAAATAACGCGGTTCCCATGCACGCGACCGAACGTAGTCCTGCAGTGCATCGAGGTCACCGGCATCGAGGTCGTCGCGCGTGGCGATGCGCTCTCGCAAAGCCACCGCCAGCACGCGTGCCGCGACGCTGACGCTGACATCGCGCAAGCTGGCGATCGGAGGGAAGATCCGTGCGTCGGCATCATGGTGCGCAGCCGTATAGTCGGCGAGTGCAAAGGCCGATTCGATGATCATGGCGTCGCTGATACGCCGACAGCGCCCCAGCACGGCCGCAAAACCGATACCGGGGAACACAAAAGCATTGTTGCCCTGCCCGACCGAGTAGCGCTGGCCTTCGTGCTCGACGTCATCGAACGGACTGCCGGTCGCCACGATCGCGCTGCCGTCGGTCCAATGAATGAGATCGAGCGGGATTGCTTCGCAGTTGGCAGTCGGGTTCGACAGCGGGAAGATCACCGGCCGCGGCGTGTTGCGCGCCATCTGGCGCACCAAGGGTTCGTTGAACAGTCCGCTCACACCCGTCAACCCCAGCAGCACGGTCGGTTGTGCCTGTTCGACGACCTCCCACAGCGTCGGCAACTCGCCACTCAGCTGCCAATCGGCATAGGTGTCCGCGAACTGACTCACCACCAACTGGTATCCCTGTGCCGAGACATCCTCGACCACAAGACCGCCGGCATCGACGACGAACATCTGACGACGCGCCTGCTCGCGGGTCAGTCCCTCGTGCACCAGACCATCCTGGATCGCCTTGGCGACACCGACACCGCCGGCGCCCGCACCGACCACCACGATACGCTGGTCGATCAGTCGTTCGCCTTTGATGCGGCAGGCCGACAACAGCCCGGCGAGCGTGACTGCGCCCGTACCCTGAATATCGTCATTGAACGATGCGATGCTGTCGCGATAGCGCTCGAGCACTTTGAACGCGACATCCTTGGCGAAATCCTCCCACTGGATGATCGCCTTCGGCCAGCGCCGATTGATCGCAGCGACGAAGCGGTCGAGCAGTTCGAAATAGGCCTCACCCCGCAATCGCGGCTCATGGATACCGAGGTAATCGGGATCTTCTAGCAGCTCGCGCCGATCCGTGCCGACGTCGATGTTGACCGGCATGGTATGAAAGGGGCTCAGGCCCGCACCCGCGGTATACAGCGCGAGCTTGCCGATGCAGATCGCGAGTCCGCCGTGTCCCTGGTCGCCGATCCCCAGGATCGCAGACGAATCCGTCGCGACGAGCATGCGCACATCGAGCAACGGGTAGTCGTCGAGGATCTGGTCGATGTGATCGATGTTGCGTGACGATACGGTGATACCCCGGGGTGCCTGGTACAGATCGCTGTACTGCTGCACGGCTTTGCCCACCGTCGGCGTGTAGACGATCGGCATCATCTCTTCGAGATGCTGCTGCAGCATGGCGTAAAAGCGCACTTCGGAGCGTTCCTGCAGGGCGCGCAGGTATTGGTACTTGGCGATGTCGTCCGTCTGTCGACAATAACCGCGATAAAGGCGGGCGACCTGCTGTTCGAGCGTACAGACCTGCGGTGGCAGCATGCCCTCGAGACCGAGCTTGCGGCGTTCGGCCTCGCTGAATGCCGTCCCCTTATTGGTCGCCGCGAGCCTCAGCAGCGCATTGCCACGCAACGCGACTTCGAGATATCCGTGACCGTCTGCATCGTGTCTGTAAGCGAAATAGTGGCTGAGTTTTCCCACCTCGCGCTCCGCGTCAGGCAACTTGCTGCAACGAGCGTTTCAATTGCCGACGGCGCTCGTGCAGTAACGGCTCAGTATAGCCGTTCGGTTGCTGCCTGCCTTTGAGCACCAGGTCGCAGGCGGCCTGAAAGGCGATACCGTCGTAGCCGGGTGCCATGGCGAGATACTCGGGATCCGCCGCGTTCTGGCGATCGACGACGGCCGCCATGCGGCGCATCGTTTCGAGCACCTGCTCGCGACTGCAGATGCCGTGATGCAGCCAGTTGGCGATGTGCTGGCTCGAGATACGCAGCGTGGCACGGTCTTCCATGAGACCGACATCGTTGATGTCGGGCACCTTTGAACAGCCGACGCCCTCGTCCACCCAGCGCACGACATAGCCGAGGATGCCCTGGGCATTGTTGTCGAGTTCACGCTGGATCTGTTCGGCGCTCAAACGCGTCGGGTCGTCGAGCAATGGCGGTGTCAGAATGTCATCGAGGCTTGCACGCGGGCGCTCCACGAGTTCGCCCTGCCGCTCGGCGACATTCACATCGTGATAGTGCATCGCGTGCAGCGTCGCTGCAGTGGGAGACGGCACCCACGCACAGTTGGCCCCGGCCAGCGGATGTGCGAGCTTGGTCTGCACCATCGCCGCCATCTGGTCCGGAATCGCCCACATACCCTTGCCGATCTGCGCGCGCCCCGACAGGCCACAGGCCAGACCGACATCGACGTTCCAGTCTTCGTAGGCCGCGATCCATCTCTCGTTCTTGATCTCGGCCTTGGGGAGCATCGGACCGAGCTCCATACTGGTGTGGATCTCGTCTCCCGTACGATCGAGGAAACCCGTGTTGATGAAGATTACGCGCTCGCGTGCCGCACGGATGCACTCGACCAGGTTGACCGTGGTGCGCCGCTCCTCATCCATGATGCCGACCTTCAGCGTGTTGCGCGGCAGGCCGAGGACCTTTTCGACACGCGCGAACAGCGTGTCCGTCAACGCGACTTCCTCGGGACCGTGCATCTTGGGTTTGACGATGTACACGCTGCCGCTGCGCGAGTTGCTGTAGCGACCATTGCCACGCAGGTCGTGCATGGCAATCAGCGCAGTAACCATCGCGTCCAGCATGCCCTCCGGCACTTCGCGTCCTTCGGCATCGAGTATCGCCTCGTTGGTCATCAGATGGCCGACGTTGCGCACCAGCATCAGACTGCGCCCGGGCAACACGAGGCCGCCACCCGATGCGGCACGGTACTCACGGTCGGGATTCAGCGAACGCTCGACGGGTTTGCCCTTCTTGTAGAAGGTTTCCGTGAGGTCACCGCGCATCAGCCCCAGCCAGTTCGTGTAGACCTGCACCTTGTCTTCGGCATCGACGGCGGCGACGGAGTCTTCGCAATCCATGATCGTCGTCACGGCTGCCTCGATCTGCACATCGCTGATGCCCGCCGCATGCAGTTCGGCGACGGCCTGCGTCGGGTCGATCACGATATCGATATGCAGGCCGTTGTTGCACAACAGTACATTGCACAAACGACCGTCACACTCACGGTAGCCGGCAAACTCGGCAGGATCGACGAGCCCGGTCTTCTGGCCATCGCGCAGCGTCGCCGAGAGGCCGACGTGGTCATTGAACCGCGCCAGAGAATACTCGGTGACATCGGCGTGCGAACCGTCGGTGAGCGGGACCGCGTCGTCGAGGAAGGCACATGCCTGTTCGACGACCACAGCACCGCGTTTGCGATTGAACGTGAGACCGCGCTCGAGTCCCTCGTCCTCGGCGATCACATCGGTACCGTAGAACGCATCGTACAGGCTACCCCAGCGTGCATTGGCCGCGTTCAACGCATAACGCGCATTGTTTACCGGAACAACGAGCTGTGGACCCGCGATACGGGCAATCTCGTCGTCGACGTTCGCTGTCGAAATCGAGAACGGCTCACCTTCCGGGACGAGGTAGCCGATCTCGCTGAGAAACGCCTTGTACTCAGCCATATCCAGCGGCTGCCCGCGGTGGCGCTGGTTCCAAGCGTCCATCTGCTCTTGGATGACATCGCGCTTGGCCAAAAGATCACGATTGATCGGCGCAAGTTCGGCCAGGATTTCGGCAAATCCCCGCCAGAAAAGCTCGGATTCGACCCCCGTTCCAGGCAGGGCCTGTTGCTCGACAAACTGGTACAGGGCATGCGCGACCTGCAAGCCGCTGACATTGACTCGCGAATTCATGAAAAACGATCCCTACGATATCGACATGTAGACACGGGTAAGCGTAGGGCGACGACGGCGCAAATTCTTATAGTTAATCCATCGGCCTCATCATTGGCTGGCGCAATTCTCCTCCGTGCCGGTGCGCAAGGAGTACGGCGTTGACCACGGCCGCAAACGAAAACGGCCCGCCGGTTTCCCGGTGGGCCGCCTCGAATAACGGCAACGACCGTCGCTCAGCGCGCGCTCAACCACTCACCGATCGCGGGAGGGATCGTCTTCTGTGCCTTGCCGCTCACGTAGATGCCGATGTGACCACCGGCGAACGACAGCTCGGTGTAATCCTTGCTGCCGACGACGCCTTTGAGCGCACGCGAAGCATCGGGCGGGACCAGGTGGTCCTGCTCGGCGTACACATTGAGCACCGGGCACTTGATATTGCGCAGGTTGACCGTGTATTCGCCGATCTGCACCTCGCCCTTCATGAGCTTGTTCTGCTGGAAGAAGTCCTTCGTGAACTGGCGGAACGTCTCACCGGCCTGGTCCGGACTGTCGAAGATCCACTTCTCCATACGCATGAAGTTCTTCAGTGCCTTCGGGTCGTCCATCATATCGACCACCCCCAGGTACTTCTGCGCCATGAGCTGATAGGGCTTCAGATTGAGGAAGGTCCAGTTCAGCATCTCACCGGGGATGTTGCCCTGGGTATCGACCAGCAGGTCGATGTCCACGTTCTGCACCCAATGGCTCAGCATGTTGTCCGGGGTCTTGAAGTCCACCGGGGTAACCATGGTCACGAGGTTGCGGACCTTCTCCGGGTGCATCGCCGAGTAACACAGGCTGAACGCGCCACCCTGGCAGATACCGAGCAGGTTCAGTTTGTCGATACCGTGACGTGCGCAGATCACGTCGACACAACGGTCGAGATAACCGTTGATGTAGTCGTCCATGGTCAGATAACGATCAGCGGCATCGGGGTAACCCCAATCGATGAGGTAGACATCCTGCCCCGCCTCGAGCAGACCACGAATGGTCGAGCGATTCTCCTGCAGGTCGGTCATGTACGGCCGGTTGACCAGTGCATAGACGATCAGCACCGGCGTCTTGTTGCTGGCCTTCTCGTCGCCCTTGTAGTGATACAGGACCATCTTGTCTTCTTTGTAGACCGGCTCCTTCGGCGTCACACCACTCGGGATATCACCGACTTCCATGAGGTTGCCGACACCCTTGGCCAGCTTTTCGTTGAAGCTGCGCGCCTCGCTCAGGATCTCGTCCGGACGCATTTGAAACGGAATCATCTTTGTCGTCTCCTCTGGTTAACCGCGCAGTTTCTTTGCCTGACCGATCCAATCGTCACGCAGGATGCGACCCTGCGCCTTGAGCACCTCGTCGAGCTGTTCCGCGAATTTGCTGTTCATCGTCGCGAGCTGGGTGAAATTCTTTATGCCCTGTTCGTAAAGCTTTTCCATCATCTTCGGACCGACACCCTTGATCTGCGTGAGATCGTCTTCGGCATCGTCGATCGGCAGGCTGTCCTGTGCCGGTGCCTTGCGGCGTGACTTGGCGGCCGCGTTTTCGGCAGCGCGCTTGGCCGTGGCCGACCCCGCTGACGCCTGGCGATCGAGCTGCGCGCGCAGCTCGGCGATCTCACGCCGCAACATGCGCGTCTCGCGCCGGCTCTCCTGCTGACGATGCTGCATGGTGTCGATTTCGGAGCGCGTCGGGATATTGAACAGACGGTACTGCTGCTCGGCGAGCTCGTTCATGTCGCGACGCACCTGCATCAAGGCATTGACGAGATCGCCATACACCACCTGATACTCGTCACTCATGGCGAACTTGGCGTACGCATCCTCGCTGGCGTCGACCCACATGTCGTAGAGCGCGCGCAGCGACTGGATCTTCTCACCCTTTTCGTGCAGCGCCTTGAGTCGTTTCTGCACGGCATCCAGCGAAGCCATCGCCGTTTTGGCGAACGCGAGCTTGTAGGCGCGCAGTGCATCGTGGTAGCCAAGCAGGTGGCGCGCGAGCTCCTGTACCCGCTCCTGCTGCTCACGCGTGTAGCCGAGACCCGGAACCGACAGTGCGCGGCAGAATTGCTCCTGCGCCGCACCCAGGCCGGGCATCTCGATGCCACCGGGCAGATGGCCCTCGGCGATGTCCTTCAGATAGTTCTGCGACATGTTGAGCCACGGCGCGACCGAATCGGCGAACTGCGCCCATGTACTCAGGGTGGTACCGCTGACGCCCGGCAGGTCTGGCGTCAGCACGTCCATGTTGTTCTGGATCTGCGCGATCCACTGCTGCAACGCGGCCTGCATGGAAGACATCCACACGTCCATCGCCGCATCGGGTTGCTCGCTGCCCGAGGCACCGAACAAGCCCTCGGTCATCGACATGAAGCTCTTGCCCATGTCGTAAAAGCGCTGCGCCACCGTGCCGATGTCACCGCCAGCCTGCGGCTTGAGGGTCGACCACCACTGCTCGAGCATGCCGCCGAAAGGATTGTTACCGGCAGCAAACGATGCAAAGGGATTGGTCGCGAAAGGGTTGCTCGCGAAGGGATTTTGCGCGAACGGGTTCTGGGCAAACGGATTCTGCGCGAAGGGATTTTGCGCGAACGGGTTTGCGGCGAACGGTGTGAACGCGGCAAACGGATTGCCGCCGCCGGCACCGTTGCTGCCTTCGAGTCCGCCAGCCTTGCGTGCGAAGTCGGTCCAGGTGTCCCAGTATTTTTTCTGGGTCGCCATCCAGTCGTTCATCAGGGATTCATTCCAGCTGTTGGCATTCGTAGTCATAATGAGTGATCCAGGTGGTTCTTTGCGGATGCTTGGCACCGGTCAAGCATGGCTTGATTACCGGATTTGTGCATTGCACCAAAACACGCTACCATGCATTCTTGTGCGGTGCAACAAAGTTGCAGCAGGCCACCGGGCGCAGCAGAAAACCCCGGGGCCTACCACAGTCTAGATAGTTTCGAATCGCCTGCCGCAGCTGGGCAGAATCATCACAATACTGGAGGCTTTCATGAGCAAAGATGTCGTCATCGTCGCCGCGGCACGTACCGCAATCGGTTCTTTCGGAGGCAGCCTCGCCGGCGTGCCCGCGCATAAGCTCGGCGCCGCCGTGGTCAAGGACCTGCTCAAGCGCACGGGGCTGCAGCAGGATCAGATCGACGAGGTGATCCTGGGCCAGGTGCTGACGGCCGGCGTAGGCCAGAATCCGGCCCGCCAGACGGTGATCGAGTCCGGGCTGTCGCAGGAGACGCCCGCCATGACCATAAACAAGGTCTGCGGCAGTGGCCTCAAAGCCGTCCACCTCGCCTATCAGGCGGTCGCCTGTGGCGATGCCGACATCGTGATCGCCGGCGGCCAGGAAAACATGAGTGCCTCGCCGCACGTGCTGCCATCGTCGCGCAACGGCAAGATGATGGGCGACTGGAGCCTCACCGACACGATGATCAAGGACGGCCTGTGGTGCGCGTTCAACGACTGCCACATGGGCATCACGGCAGAGAACATCGCCGACAAGTACAACTTCAGCCGCGCCGAGCAGGACCTGTTCGCTGCCGAATCGCAGAACCGCACCGAGAAGGCCCAGGCCGCCGGCAACTTCGATGCTGAGATCGTGCCGGTCGAGATCCCGCAGCGCAAAGGTGATCCCGTCGTGTTTGCCAAGGACGAATTCCCGCGTGCGGGAACCACGGCAGAGAAACTCGGGGGTCTGCGTCCCGCTTTCAAGAAAGACGGCAGTGTCACGGCGGGCAACGCGTCGGGCATCAACGACGGTGCCGCGGCCGTCGTCGTGATGTCGGCCGACAAGGCCGCCGAACTCGGACTCAAGCCGCTGGTGCGCATCGTGTCGTTCGCGAGTGCCGGTGTCGACCCGGCAATCATGGGTACCGGACCCATCCCGGCGACGCAGAAATGCCTGACAAAAGCCGGTTGGAACGTGGCTGATCTCGACCTCATCGAGGCCAACGAGGCGTTCGCCGCACAGGCGATGTCGGTCAACAAGGATCTGGGTTGGGATACGGCCAAGGTCAACGTGTCCGGCGGCGCGATCTCCATCGGCCACCCCATCGGCGCTTCCGGTGCACGCGTCCTGGTGACGCTGCTCCACGGCATGCAGCGTGAGAAGGCCCGCAAAGGTTTGGCTACACTCTGTATTGGCGGCGGCCAGGGGGTCGCCATGGCCGTGGAAAGCGTGGAGTGAGATGCCAGAACTTAACAACAAGGTAGCACTCGTAACGGGGGGTACGGGCGGAATTGGCTCAGCCATCTGTCAGCGGCTGGCCGCCGCCGGTGCCCGAATTGCCACTACATACCGAAATGCGGAGAAAGCGGAAGCGTGGGCGGCGGAACAGCCATACGAACCCCTGCTGATCGCGTGCGACGTCGGTAACTATGAAGAATGCGTACGCCTCAAGGAGACGCTCGAAGCGCAACTCGGTGGCTGCGACATCCTCGTGAACAATGCCGGCATCACGCGTGATGCGACGTTCAAAAAGATCACGCCGGAGAAATGGCAGCAGGTGATCAACGCGGATCTCGACAGCGTGTTCAATGTCAGTCACCAGTTCGTGGCGGGCATGACGGACCGTGGCTGGGGCCGTGTCATCAACATCGCCTCGATCAACGGCCAGAAGGGCTGTTTCGGCCAGACGAACTACTGCGCGGCAAAAGCCGGTATGCACGGGTTCACGATGGCGCTGGCACAGGAAGTCGCACGCAAGGGTGTCACGGTGAATACCGTCTCACCCGGCTACATCGCGACCGAAATGGTCATGGCGGTACGCGAGGAGGTACGCGAGCAGATCGTCGCCCAGATCCCGGTGGGTCGGCTTGGCAGGCCCGAAGAGATTGCGGGGCTGGTCGCATTCCTGGCTTCCGATGACGCCGGTTTCATCACCGGCGCGAACCTGGCCGCCAATGGCGGTCAGCACATGCATTGATCCAGCGCACGGCGGGTTGCCGCCCGCCGTGCGCCAGATCCGTGCTGTTCCGTATAATCTGCTGCGGATTCAAACGCATCGTGTGTTTGACCACGGCACGAGGAGTGCCCAGCCATGGCCGCTGAGCGACTGATCAAGAAGTACCCGAATCGCCGTCTGTACGACACGAGTGAAAGCCGCTACATCACCCTCGAGGAGGTGCGCGAGCTGGTGCTCAAGGAAGTGCCGTTCAAGGTCGTCGATCGGCAAAGCAACGAAGACATCACGCGCAACATCCTGTTGCAGATCATCATGGAACAAGAATCCGGTGGTGAGCCGTTGTTCTCGGCCGACGTGCTGTCGCGCTTCATCAAGAACTACGGCGAAGCCGCGCAGACCGGGTTCGCCGAGTACCTGGACACCAGCCTACGCTTCTTCAGCGAACAGCAACATGCGCTGCAGGAGCAAATGGGCAAAGCCCTCGAAGGCACGCCGATGGACTACTGGATGAAGCTGGGCGAGCAGAACATGAAGCTGTGGCAAGAGATGCTCGGTACCGCCGGCGGCAAGAAGAAGAGCTGAAGCGCGTTGTCGCCCATCCGCGGCTAACGTTTTGCCTCCGCTCGCCGACAACAGTAACCTAACCCAGCGTTAACAATCCGGACATCCCATGTCGAACATCACACTGTCCTCCCGCAACGGTGATCACGTCATCGTCATCAAAGGCCAGTTCACGTTCGATTCGAATCAGGCATTTCGCAATGCCTACAAATCGATACCGCCGAGCCAGCCCATCACCGTCGACCTCTCTTCGACGGACTATCTCGACAGCGCCGGACTCGGCATGCTGGTGCGCCTGCGCGAGTACGCCGGCAACGCGGTGACCTTGCGCGGCCCCAATCCGACCGTTCGCAACATCCTCGAAATCGCCAACTTCGGCCGTATCTTCACGATCGTCTGACTTTCGTTTCAGCGGATGCGATTGCGTCCGTACAGCGCCGCCACACGGTAAGCCTCGGCCATGGTCGGGTAGTTGAATGTCGTGTTGATGAAGTAGTTGATGCTGTTGGCTTCGCCACGTTGCGACATGATCGCCTGGCCGATGTGGACGATCTCGGACGCCTGCTCGCCGAAGCAATGGATGCCGAGCAGCTCCAAGGTTTCGCGATGGAACAGTAGTTTGAGCATACCGACACTGCGCCCGGCGATCTGCGCACGTGCGAGGTTCTTGAAATCGGCGCGACCGACTTCGTAGGGAATGTTCTGCTCCGTGAGTTCACGTTCGGTACGCCCTACCGAGCTGATCTCCGGGCTGGTGTAAATACCCGTCGGGATCTCGCCAAGTAGATCCCAGTCGCAGTTACCGACCGCGATGAGCTGGCCGGCGAACCGCCCCTGGTCGTAGCTCGCGCTGGCCAACGCCGGCGGACCGATGACGTCACCAATGGCATAGATGTTGTCGACCGAGGTCTTGAACGTCTCATCGACCTCGATCTGTCCCCGTTGGTTAATCTGCACGCCGATGGTCTCGAGCCCCATGTCTTCGGTATTGCCGCTGCGCCCATTGGCCCACAACAGCACGTCGGATTTCACTTCCTTGCCCGACTTGCACTTCAGCACCACACCGCGCGCATCGCTCGTCACCTCGTGCATGGACTCATTGTGTACGATGACGACACCCTGATCGCGCAAGTGGTAGCTCAGCGCATCGGTGATTTCGTCGTCGAGGTAGGAAAGCAGCCTGTCACGCGTATCGATCAGGTTCACCTTCACGTCGAGATTCGCGAAAATCGAAGCATACTCGCAGCCGATCACGCCAGCGCCGTAGATCGTGACGCGACGGGGTGTGTCCGTCATCTGCAACACGGTGTCACTGTCGACGATGCGTGGGTCGTTGAAATCCAGCTGCGGTGGACGATACGGGCGCGAACCCGTGGCGATCACGAAATGCTCGGCCGAAATACGCAGCGCATTGCCCGTGCCACGCGCAATCTCGATCATGTGTGGATCGAGAAAGGACGCCCGACCGTGGATGACGTCGACGCGATTGCGCGTGTAGAAGCGGTGACGCATGCTGACCTGACGGGAGATCACGTCGTCGGCCGTCTGCAAGAGCTGCGGCCACGACACGTCCATGATGCCGACCGTGTGCTCGAACAGTGGGTGATGGCGGTAATCGGCGAGCAACTGGATCGCGTGGCGTAAGGCCTTGCTCGGGATCGTGCCCTTGTGCGTGCAGTTGCCACCGACCTGGTCGAGCATCTCGACCACGGCAACCCGCTTGCCCTGCTTGGCCAGCTTCATGCTGGCACCCTCCCCGCCCGGCCCACTGCCAATCACGACCACATCGTATTCGCGCATCTGTATTCCCCCATCACCGGACTGACACTATGCCTGAGCGACCGGTGCGCTTTCATTTTTTAGCACAATGGTCGATATCGGCTTACGTATCGCTTCTGCGTAAGCCGGGAGCCACGTAGAACTCCCGATTTATCGTCTACAGTTCAACAGACACGCACGAATCGTGACAACTCACGAGACTGGAGTGACGCGAATGCTGATCGACTGGCTGAACCGACAACTCGTTCCTGCTTGGACGCACGACCGCTCGCCCGACAGCGATCACCCGCATCGGCGGCGCTTTACCGCCAAATACCGGCGTAAACGCGACATCGTCAAGAATGTCTGGATGTTCAGCGGGCTCCTCATGATCGTGCAGGCGACCCCGGCGATCATTTTCGCGCTGGCGCTCGGCACCACTTTCCTGTCATTCGTCATTCTCGACGAGACCGTGTGATTTCGCCGCCGGCGGCGTCGCAACGAACCGAACACCGAACCCGACGCCCCAAAACACGGCAACAGCTGCCGCGCGCCGCACCGCTGTCGTGCGTCGCTGGTCACGCGATATCGAACCGCGCTAGAGTCGCGACTGCCTGCCGCAGAACACAGAGCCAATGCCCTTCTTCGACGAGAATCCGCTGACCAAGCTGGCGTTTCAGGCCGCAGACGCCGAACAACTGCTCGATCTTCGTGGTGTGACAAACGATGCCGCCATGCAGCGCGTCGAGACACTGCTCACCGAAACCGTTGCTGCGGCGACCGTTCTGATCCGCTTTGACGCCGCTGCACAAGATGGTCGCGAGACACTGTTCCAGCCTCTCGGTCGCCGCCTGTTGCAAGCGCGACGCGACGGCGTGCTGGCGCGCTGCCTGCCTGCCGCCGACGGCGCTGGCTATTTCATCGCGTTCGCCGACGCCGGCGGCCAAAAAGACAACTGAGGCCCACTCGCCAGCTTGCGCTGCAATCGTGCCACGCGAGCTGAACGCTCAACGGGCCGGCAATCGACGGCGTACGTCAATGCAAGTGCCGGATCACGCATCCGGTGCTCGTAATACTTGCTCAGTTCGCACGCCGCGACCGCACTGCCCGCGCGCGCAAGCCTCTGCCACAACGCCGTCGCGCGTGCCCAATCACTCTTGCGGCGATACATCGCAGCCAGCTGCAATCCGGCCGCCTCATCGAGGCATGGCAGGACGGTTTCCCACAACGCCTGTGCCCGTGCGTCATGCCCATACCGCCACCATGCGCGTCCAATCGCACTCGCGTCGCCGGCGACAGGGTGCTCACCCGCAAACACGCTGGGCAGGGCGGCGTGCAGGCGCGCCAGCGACACCACGTCGTCAAAGTTGTGCCGGGCGACATCCGCGAGCATCTGTGCATGTCGCTCACGTAGCCAACGCAACCACGCGGTCGGCGCCGCGGAGCCCGGCAGGTCGGCCGTGCGCACGTGGCCTAGCAGCCGTCGCTCTGCAGTCTGCAGCCGGCAATCGGGCCACACGGTACGAAAAGCACAACGGACGGCGTACATCAGATCGAGGTGCCGCAATGCGCCCAGTCCGTGCGTGATGTGATGCATACGCAGGCGCGCCTGGAGCAACGGCATATCGAAGCACTTGCCGTTGTAGCTCACGATCAGCGCATTGCCGCCAATCCAGTCGACAACCTGCTGCAGCAGCGCACGCTCCGACGCAAACGCCGTGAGCACGAACTGCCGAACCTGCAGCAGGCCATTCGCATCGAGGCGTGCAACACCGACCATGAACACCAGGGTGCCGACACCGCCACTCAGACCCGTGGTCTCGGTATCCAGGTAGACCCAGTCCGATGCCCCGCTACCGAACACCTCCGGCAGGCGATCGAGCGCGCCGAGGTCGACCGCCGCCCCCCCGGCAGGCCGCCAGTGCCGGGACACCTGCACGACGCCGTCGACGAGCTGACCGCCGAGCGCACGCGCTAGATCGGCGGCCCGGTGATCCGGTGGATGCGCTGCCGCCGACAGCGGTACCCCTGCTGTCGACACCGCACCTGCTGCAGCATCGTCGGATGTCGCCTTGCCGCGTAAGCGGTCGAGCCTTTGCGCGAGACTCATACCTCGACCATGGGCGGGGAAAGACCGAGCAGCAGGTGTTCGAGCACGACCACAGCCAACGCGCGAGGTGAATAGCCACGTTCCTCGTCACTCGCCAGTACAGGACCGACACATGCCGGGCATCCAAAGCGACAGTCGCAATCACGTACCATGTCGAGCGCTCCGCGCACGACGTCCGCCTGCCGTCGATACAATGGCTCCGAAAGGCCGATACCCCCTGGATAAGCGTCGTAAAGAAATACAGCGGGACGAAAAACGCCTTGATGATCGGGTGCGAGTTCGTCACCCGAAAGGTCACGCAGTTGGCCGCGGCCATTCGCCGCCTGCGTCGCGAACCAGCGGCCGTCGCCGTCGCCGACCGCGCGCCCGATATCACTCAGTTCACTCATGCTCTGCAGTGCTGCGATGTGGTGCATGGCGTAAGCGGCACCAAGGAAGCCATCGAGTGCCTGCTGCCTCGACGCAAAAGCCTGCTCGAGTTCGCCCGGCCGCAGTTCCCACCACAGCGCAGACGTGTGCATCTCCTGATCAGGCAGGTGGATGTTGCCGTAGCCGATGTTTTCATGCGTGTAATAGCGGATCTTCTTGTAGCCGGCAAAGCGCTTCACGAGGTGCACCTCGCCATGCGCAACGCGTGCACTCGGCAGCGCTCGCTCGGCGAAACACTCGAGTATCTTCAACCGCGTATACACCACGGCATCCGTGTAGTAATCGGCTCTGGTCGGCCGCACGAAGGCCTTGCGCCCTTCCCAGTCGAGCCGCTCCACCTGATAGGGCGAAGCCTGCACCATGTAGATCGCGCCCTCGTACAGCGTTTCGGGTGCCGAACTGAAATCCACCTCGGCGATCACCTGGCGACCGTCGCGGTCCTGATCGATGACGACGAAGTTGCCTTCGGCAACCGAGCGCAATGACACCGCGTTGGCAGGATAGGCATCGGTCATCCAATGCCAGGTGTCGCCCTCGCGGTGCAGCAGGCCTTCGGCAGCGAGATACTCGAGCAATTCGTGAACATTCGTATAGCTGCCGAACGACGCGCCGGCGACGAACGGCAGTTCGAAAGCCGCGCAACGTAAGTGATCGAGCAACACCAGCAACTGGTCCGGATCGATGCGTGCATGCTCGGGCGATGCACCGAGAAAGAAGTCCGGGTTGCGTACGATGTACTGGTCGAGCGGTTCGCTACCGGCAACCAGCACGCCCAATGACGCCCGGTTGCGCCGCCCTGCACGACCCAGGCGCTGCCAGGTCGCGGCGATGCTGCCCGGATAGCCGTTCAAGACGCACACGTCGAGCGCGCCGATATCGACACCCAGTTCCAGCGCCGAGGTGCTGACCACACAGTCGACACTGCCGTGGCGCAACTGGCGTTCGGTCTCGCGCCGCTGCGTCGGCAGGTAGCCTCCGCGGTAGGCAGCGACACGCGGCGGTCGGCGTGGGTCGGCGTCGAATACATCCTTGAGGTACTTCGTCAGCACCTCGACCATGAGGCGCGAGCGCGCGAATACGATGCTCTTGAATCCACTGCGCACCGCCAGCCGCGCAATGCGATTGGTCTGCGAACGCGCCGATGCACGAATGCCGAGATCGGGATTGACCACCGGTGGGTTCCACAACAGCAGGCGCCGCTCGCCCTGTGGTGCACCGCTGCGCGTTATCGCACACACCTCGTCGCCGAGCAGGCGTGTCGCGAGCTCGACGGGATTTGCGATCGTCGCCGAACAGAAAACAAACACCGGATCGGCGCCGTAGAAAGCCAGCACGCGACGCAGGCGACGGATCAGGTTTGCAACATGACTGCCGAACACACCGCGATAGGTATGCATCTCGTCGAGCACGACATAGCGCAGGTTTTCGAAGAACTGCGCCCATTTCGTGTGATGCGGCAGGATCGCCTGATGCAGCATGTCGGGGTTGCTGACGACGATGTCGCCGCGCGTGCGTACGGCCTTGCGCGCATCACCCGGCGTGTCGCCATCGAAAGTGTACGCGCGCACACCGAGCTCGCCGGCACGGTTGAGCTCGAGCAACTCGGCAACCTGGTCCTGCGCCAGGGCCTTGGTCGGGAACAGGTACAGCGCCTTGCCGCCTTCGGCGGCAATCGTCTGCAACACCGGCAGGTTGTAGCACAGCGTCTTGCCCGAGGCCGTCGGCGTGACGACAACGAAATGCCGGCGCGCCTGCGCAAGTTGCCATGCCTCGGCCTGGT
>JAGRHA010000162.1 GCA_020445205.1 Gammaproteobacteria bacterium | reverse complement strand
GACTGAACGGCATCAGAGCCTGCGCAATGCCGGTTGCGCGCGGCACGTTTCGCTTTTCGAAGATCGGTGTCGAGCGCCAACCTGCCGCAGCGGGTTACTCGTCGCCGTCACCTTTGCGGATGTCCTGCGATCGAAAGACACGGAATCCGACGGCGCTACTTCTGTAGCTGGCGACATATCGACCACGAAACGCCGTGCGCACGAACAGCACGGGACTGTCGAACGCCCCCCCTTTGACGATGCGGAAGGGATCTTCTGCATCCGCAGCCTCCTCGACCGCTAGCGGTACGTAGCGCTCCGCACACCACTCGTAGAGGTTGCCGGCGAGATCCGCCACGCCCGCCGGCGTATTGCCGGCCGGGAACAAGCCGACCGGCGTCACGGAGCCCGTGAGCGTGTTCCTGGCATTCAACCGTGTCGGATCCGGCAACTCAGTGCCCCAGGGAAAACGCCGCCTCTCCAAGCCACCCGCCACGGCCTCCCATTCGCTCTCGCACGGCAGCCGCACGCCTCGCCCATGCCACAGGCAGTAAGCCTGCGCCTCGTACCAGCTCACCCCGGCAACCGGGTAGTTCGGGTGTTGCACCTGATTGTCCCATTGCGCCGGCCGCTTCCAGCGCTTGAAGCCGCCTTTCTCCCAATAGCGCGGTTCGCTATAGCCGTTCTCACGGACAAAAAGCTCATACTCTCCAACCGTTACCGGGAAACGCGACACTTCGAACGCCTCCAACACCACCCGGCGCGCGGGACCGTCACTCGGTAGCGCCATGCTGTCGTAGTCTTCGCCAGCCGCGTCGACCGCTTGTGCACCAACGAGATACGTACCCGCCGCGATGTGCACCCAGGGATCTTCGAGCAGGCGCGGATCGCCGGCCTGACCAAGGGCATCGGCCGCCTCGATGCGCAAATCGAGCGGCATCACGTCGGCCTTGTCGGCAACGAACACGTCTTGCACACGTTCGAGCACGGCCTGATAGGCACGATCGCGGATCTTGTAGGCCAAGGGTTGCAGGTCGCGTTGAATTGAGCCGAGCAATCCGGCAATGCGCGCCTGCTCCCTGAGCGGGGCATCGGCCGGCTCACGTGCCATGATGGCTTCGACCAGGGCACTCACCCTCGCCGTTCCCTGCGCGTGCAAGACGCCCGCGTACAGCAACACGGTTTCGCGCCACTCCGACGACAACAGCCGTTCGCGCGGTTCGAGGATCAGCGCATACTGATCGGCATCGCGGCGCGCAGCAATCGCACGTGCGGACAGGTACTCCTGAAACGACAGATGCCAGAATCGCAGCTTGTCGCCGCGCGAAACGATGATGCCGCTATCCAGTTCCTCGTCCGCGAGAAACCGCTCGGCCGCCGTTTCGGTGCCGTCCCAGAAACCTTCGGCGACGAGGGTTTGTGCGGCCTGATGCCGGGCAATCTCGGTCTGGCGCCCCTGCGGATCGTTCTGCATCGCCAACGCGACCTCCTGCAGCAGGTCGATGCAACGCTCGGGCGAAGGACGCTCCGGCCGCATCTCACGCGACCGACTGAGCCAGATCAGGATCGAACGATAGAGATCCGCACGCTGCTCCGGTAGCCGCTTCTCATTCCAATGCACCACCGCAAGTGCAGTCAGCATGACTGGATTCGTCGCCATGCGGCGGATGTCGGAGCGCACATCGAGCGCACGATCGAGCTCGACTTTGTGCAAGCGTGCCTGCTCTGCCGACTCGGGGAAGAGGGCCGCACACCAATGCTGTAGGAAGACATCGATAGCGGCCTCATCCAGCGGCGCGACCCACACCGATGCGAAATTGGCAAGTTGCACGCTCTCGGTGTAAGCCTTGGGCCGGCACGTCACGACGACGCGACAACGGTCGAACACCTCGGTGAGCTTTTCGACGAGACGCGTCAGGCGCTCGCGCATCGACAAGGATGGCACCTCGTCGAGTCCGTCGAGCAGCACCATCGCCTCACCTCGCGTCAGTCGGTTGCGGTAGTAAGCGTCTGTAAGTCCCCACGCGTTTTCCTCCGACGCGCGGCCGAGAAACGCGATCAGCCATTCAGGCGAATCCCGTTGCACCGGGCCGTCGCCGCCCGGACGACGTGCCCTCTCTATGAACTCCCCCAACTCTGCGAGTCGAACGAACAGCGGAAATGGCGTATCGCCCTCGATACCGAGTCGCTTCGACGCCGCTTGCGGATCGCGGTCGAGCAGCGTTTCCGTCAATGCGTGGGTGATGCGGCGCAGAAAGGTCGTCTTTCCCGACCCCGGATCACCAATGATGACCAGACGGCGAGTGTTCAAGGCAGCGACGAGTCCACCCTGTCGCATCACATCGCCGGACCCGTCACTCTCATTGACGGTGCTCTGCTGTTCACTCGACGTCAGTGGTATGTAGAGGTCTTCGATCGGGAAGTGATACGCCTTGCCAGAGCCGACCTGCAGTCCGCGGATGTCGATGTAACGGCTGCCGGCCCACAGGCTGGTCAATGCACGCGTGGGATCGACTTCGGCTTCATCGTCCTCGTCGCTTCCCGCGGAAGGGTGACGATCACGCCAAGCGGACAAAGCCGACGCCACCGCGACCTGCAGATCCTCGACCGTCGAGAACGCTGCCGTGATGCCCCTGCCCTGCAGCCAGGCCTTGAATGCCGACAGGCCTTCGACGTTGCGCCGCAGCTGCGCAATGTGCTCGGGCCCGGCTCCGGCGAGTACCGCCTGTGCGAGATCGTAGTCTTCGTACAGATTGCGTGGCCAGACAGCGTCGTCCGACAGGATGAATGCCAGGATTTCCTTGCCCTCGTTCGCCGCACGGAGACACTCCGTCCAGGTAATGCTGGCGTTACCTTCGCCCTGCTCCGCGGGTACCCACCCGTAGCGGTGTGCCACGAGCACGACGACGAGGTCGCAGCGCGAGACCACGCGAAGACATTTCTCCAAGGGCACATCGTTCGAGGCAGGCCAGTTCTCGGAGACCTCGGGATGGAAACCGAGCTTCAGTGCTATTCGCGCGACGGCGTCGCGGTGCGCCTCGAGATCGGCACGCGTCGAGGAGATGAACACGCTGCGTGGTGTTACGTTCTCCGTCATGCAAACTGACTCTCATACCAGCGCAACGCCGCCTCGGGTGCGCGGATACCGATGCGGACCTCGGTCGGTCGTGACGACAGCGTCGTCAGCACGGTCCGATCCTTCCCCGATGCGAGCCGGTCACCGAGACGTGCTGGGTCCAGCATATCGTCGCTGGCGGCGCACGCAATCGAGACCGACATGGACCTGGGCCCCTGTTCCTGATCGAGCTTGCCCCACTCGATGTTGCGCATGATGGCTTCCGCCGCGGCAAAACCCGGTGTTGCCCAGGGCGCGGCACTCAACGCGGCGGTGTCCGAATAGCTGTAGCGGGAAGGGTCATTGAGCGCAACGTGCGGCAGTGGTCGCAACAGGTGCCCCGGGCAGAGCTTCGCGTTTGCATCATTGCTGTCCCACGACAGCTGTGCCGATACCGTATCCCACGCAGGCCCGTGCTCGGCGACTTCCTCCCAGGTATCGCGCCCGGCCCAATCGGCCGCGGCGCCCACCCAGACAGTCGTCTCGAGTTCCCTTCCAAGTGCCCGGAGCGATTGCAGCGCCGCGACATCACCCGGTTCAGTGGAGAGTGTTTGGTCGACGACGATGGCCGCGTAAGGACCATAGAACGCATCGTTGAAGAGTTCGGTCCAGAAGCGATCGCTGCCGTCGGCCGGCGTCTTCCCTGGTTCGTAATCGGATGCCTGATCGATGAGCGCCTCGCGTGTCAGGTTCATAACGCGCAACTCGAGCGTGCGATCGTCGGGCAGGCTGCGCGCAAGCTGTGCCAGCGCAGACCATGTCCCCGCGAGTCGGCGATAGCCGGGGTCACGCAGTATCAGACTGAGCTGCGCCGACACGCGTGCGTCCAGCGCTTGCAGCACCGCACGAACCAGGTCGTTCCACCGCGTGGGTACTGGCTCGCCCTCAGGATAATGTCGGGCAAGATCCCACAGCGCATCGACGAAACCGGGTAGCGCCGCCGCGTCGAAGCGCTCGGTCAGATTCTCCAGCCATCCCTGCGTGAGATCCGCGAGTACAGCGTTTGACACGGGCGCCTGACCGGCTACGTGGGCCGCCTCCAGCCAGGCCGCCATCACGTCCAGGCCATTGGCGCGACCGGCCATCGCCAGGCACCACCGGCTCCTGACCTGCTCGGTGTCGATCGCGAACGCGAGATCCACGATGCGGTCGCGCTGCTCGAGCAATCCGGCGAGCAACGGCACCTGTGACGCAATACCCTCCGGGGTGAAATCATGCTCACAGCGAAATTCGAGCTCGACCGCCAAGTCGCCCTCACCCCGCATCACGTCAGGGACCGTGATGCGTAGACGGGGTTCGAGCCTCTCTATGACGAAGCCGACATTGTCCGCGTCGAGGTAGTAACTCCGCCGTTTGGATTGTGCCTTGTGGCCGCCGAGGTCGGCGATGACGACCACCGTGGCGAGTGGGCGTACAGCGGGCTTTGGAGGCTCGACAATGCGGATACGCGTTGAAGCCATCGCCTCCGTATCGGACTCGCTCAACGCCGCGAGTTCGAGGGCCAAATAGCGATGCGCGTCGCCAAACACGTTGATGTTCAAGCGCATCGGTAAGCGTGCGACGTGTTGCAAACTCTGGCGTGACAGAAGTTCGGATAACCGTGCCACGAGCGCAGCGTCGTACGCGGCACCGACCGTGGATCCGTACAGATCGCGGCTGAGGCAGTGGGCATGATGTGCAACACGGCATGATCGCAGCAGGGTCGCCAGATCGAACGGTGCCGGGCTGGTACCGAATGGACGCGGTGACCCGAACGTCAGCATCGCCTCGTCCCGGATGGGCACAAGGCCCATACCCGCCAGGTGCTCGGCGACAGATGGGGTGAAGCGGTACTCGGCCAGCGCAACGCCCCCCTTCTCACCCGAAGCCGCTCCCAGCGTCCAGCCGCTGGATGCCGAAGGAGCGGTCGCCCATCGGTCCTTGCGGAAGCCGTCGATGGCACACACGGCCAGAGCGTACGCCGCATTGATCCAGCAACAGCGGCCCGCGACGGCATCGGCGCGGGGCTGGAAACGGGGCAAGGTCAGGTACAGATACTGGGCGTCAGGCTGTTCGGCAAGCGAACGCAACGGCGCATGCGGTCGCGCCCCCATGCACCAGGCGGGCTCGAACGCGACATCCAGGTCCTGCCAATGTCGCAGGCGCAGAAACCCACGATCGATGGCAGTGAACAACGGCACTGCCGCAGCCGCGGCAACCTTCGCCAGATCGCCAAGGGCACGCATATCCCAGCGGTCATCGCTGAAGCGATAATCGGCCACCAGACAACCAAACGGATAGCCACCCGGCGTGCCCATCTCGCGCGAAAAAACCGATCTGAATACGCCGCTCTGATCAAATTCAACGGCCTTCTCCAGATCCTTGAGCACCTCACGTTTGCTCGCGTCGAAGACCTTCACCCTGACCTCGCGATCGGGCAACGCTTCACGCAACAGATAGTCGACACCGCGCCACGTCGACTCGAGTGCCTGCAGTTGCGGATGACAACGGATCGACGACAACAGCCGTTCATTGGCCTCGGTCGAACGTACCGTTATGCACGACGACTGCCGTTCGAGGGCCGCGTCATCGAAGTCGGCCATGCACTGAAACCTGAGCGATACCGCCATCTCGGCGTCGCCGTCTTCGAGATCCTTTAGGCGTAGATCGAGTTCGGGAGAAAGACGCGCGAGCACCTCGTCGAAATTGTCGATCGTGAGATCGATAAACCTGCGATCCGCGAAGCGCGGCCTGCGTTCGTCGCGATCCCGGCCGCGCAGGTCCGCCATGACGCCAACGACAAACGGCAAACCCGCAGGTGTGGCGTAACGCGGCTCATGCTCGGTGACGTTCGACACAGCACTTTGTCTCCATGCCGGGGGACGGGATCATTGTTGATTCTGCGGCAGTGTTTCGAAGCATCCGCTCACGGCGATGACCGCTACTTGCGCCCATGCCGTGACCAACCTTGGACCGCGCCGGCAATCGGGCACTCCCGCGACCCGGCAACACCCGGAGACTCGTTGACCGCGCCGCGGTGCGGTCTCGACGCATGCGACAACTTGCTCTTCGAAGGCAGTATAAACCAGGTGTGTTCTGCGGCTTGTGCTGCCGCAGATGGCCGCAGAAGCGCTCCGTCACGCGCCGCGTAGCGATCAGGCGATCTCGGCGAACCACCCGACGCTTCGATTCGGCATCAGTTTGGAACTGAGGGAGGCGCTACGCGGCGTTTGTCAGCGAGCACAAGACGGCGTGGCCGAGGGCAACGGGTTTCCATCAGCACGTAGCGGACCGAAATCAGCGGCGGCATTTCTCGGCCATAGCAAAGGGTGGCCGGCTCGGCCACCCCCTTTTGTTGTGCGATTACGGCTCAAACACCAGCGTCAACGGTCTCTTGACGTAGGCGTGCCGTACCTGGGCATTGTCGAAGGCCGACACACCGAACAGGTAACCCTTGCTCAAGTCATCGAACTGGACGTCGTACGTGCTCCCCGTAACCAGCTTGCGCGCCATCTCCACGGTCCACATGCCGTCCTTCCACGCCATGCCGGCGGTGATATCCCCTGCGTCTCCCTCAAATGGCGCGACCATGATCGAGGCAACCTCGTCACCCGGCTCGAACTTGCTGTCGTCGAACGGTGCCTTGTCCTCGGCCTTCAGCCAATAGGTGCCCCCTTTGTTGGCGGCTTTGCCATCCTTGTTCATGAACTCCGGCTTGCCGTCCTTGAGCTCGATGTTCTTGTAGCCACCGCCCGTCTTGGGATCACCATGTCGCCCTGCACCCTTGTTTTTCTCCGGATCGAAGCGCCTGTGATCGAGGTATTGATCATGGATCTGTCCAACCGGTCCAGTACGGACCGATTTGATGTGCCAGATATCGCCCATCTCGCCCTCTTTCTCCGTGTATTTGTTGCCGTAGGGCTTCGGTGGCTCGTCGTCATGGCAGGCGGCGAAACAGCCATCGGAATCGAAACCGTCGATCGAGTTGTTGATCGCCCAGATAAGCGCGGCCTTGTCTTCGTAGTACTTGTTGTTGTCGCCGCCCTTGTCATCCGGATCCTTGAGTTTCGACCAGCTGCCGTCCGCCTGTTTGACAAACGGCATGCGCCGTTGCGAGTGCGTCGAATCCGTATACTGCAGAACCATGTACAGCATATCGCCGACGCGTGCCGCCTTGATGGTCCCACTGGTCTTGCCTGTGCCCGCGAAGTTCTCGCCTTTGCCAAAGTTGAGCTCGACCGCTGACGCTGATTGCCATACAGGGTCATCGGCATTTCCGTCCAGCAGCGGCGCGGTGTCCGCCTTCACTGCTGTCAGCGTATTCGCGGCGGCCTGCGCCACAGGATGAAAGACAGCCGCCGCCACGAGTACTGCCGGCAATGTCACTGCCAAAGTTGTTTTGTGGAATTCCATCCGATGTGATCCTCCGAATGATGGTATTTGTTATCGTTTCCGAGTGACCATGGCAGTGTTCAGGCCACGGCCCGCCCGGTGTACAAGTGTCGTCTGGAGCGCAACCCGGTGTGGTCAACCGGCGCACTTTGATTGCACGCTTGTCGGAGGAATCGATGAGCACGCAACGTGCCACGTGGAAACTGGATGCGCCGATGGCGTTCTATTGACTTCGGAAGTCGATTCGGCCGTAACGCGCCGGCCATTACCGTCATGGTTTCATGACAGTTGTCATTGAATCATGACAATCCCCAGCGTTTCATCCGCTCGTAGAGATTCTGTCGCGCGACACCGCTGATGCGTGCGGCCTCGCTGACATTGCCATTGGCCGCGTCCAGCAACCGCTCCAGGTAGGCGCGTTCGAACTGTGCGCGTTCATCGTCATATTTCAACAACCCCGCCGGAGGGCACGGCGCATCACTGGCAGTGTGCAGGTGCTCGAGGTGCGTATTCCCCACCGGACCGCCGGGATGCAGCGCGACGAGGCGTTCGATTGCGTGGCGCAACTGGCGAACATTGCCCGGCCATGGGTGCTGCTCCAACAGCCTGATCGCATCGGGCGTGAAAGGCCCTACCTCTTTGCCGAATTTGCGGTTGAATAGCTCGAGGAAGTACAGCGCGAGTGCCAGGATGTCCTCGTGGCGCTCTCGCAGCGGGGGAATGCGTAGCGCGACGACGTTGATCCGATAATACAGGTCTTCTCGAAACAGCTTGTTGCGTACCTCGTCGGCAAGGCAACGATTGCAGGCACATATCAGGCGGAAATCACTGGATCGCAAACCGGTGCCGCCGAGGCGGTTGAATCTTCGTTCCTGCAGAACCCGCAGCAGGCTGCTCTGGAGCTTTGCGCTCATATCGGCAACCTCGTCGAGAAACAGCGTGCCACCGTCCGCCTGTTCGAGATAACCGGCGGTGGTCTTGACCGCTCCCGTGAAGGCACCCTTCTCGTAGCCGAACAACGTACTCTCGAGCAGCTGCTCCGACAGCGCGCCGCAATTGACGGCGAGGAATGGACCCGTTGCGCGGGGACTGCTGGCGTGCAGCAGCCGCGACACCAGCTCTTTACCGGTACCGCTCTCGCCTTCGAGCAACACGGTGGTGTCGAGAGCCGCAACCTGCTGGATCTGTTGCAATAGCTGCTCGATCGCCGGTGATTGTCCGATCAGCGTTTGGCCTTCGCTGCGGCCATCCAGCGTCCGCCGAAGGTTGTCGATCTCACGGTAAGCACGATCAAGTTCGAGTGCTTTATCGATCGTGGTTTCGAGGCTCTCGATATCGTCGAATGGCTTGGTAAGATAATCGAATGTCCCTTCGCGTACCGCCCGCACGGCATCGCGAACATCGGCATAGCCAGTGATCATGATCGTGATCTGGTACGGCCGCTCGCGACGCATCTCCTGGATCAGGTCGAGCCCGTTGCCGTCGGGCAATCGCTGATCCATCAGGATCAGGTTGAAATCGGTGCCACGAAAGCGGCGTCTTGCGCTGGCCGCATCAGGTGCCACTTCGAGCGTTTCCGGACGTTTGCGGAACAGCGTTTGAAACAGATTGATCGTATGTCGGTCATCGTCGACGAGCAGTATCTTGCTAATCACGTCGATGCTTCCTGATCTCGTGGGTGCTCGGGAATCCACAACGCAAAAACCGCGCCACCATGTGACTGATTTTCACCGGTGGCGCGGCCGTCGTGCAACATGGCAACGTGTTGAACGACGGCGAGTCCCAACCCGGTTCCGCTTGGCTGAGTGGTGAAGAACGGCGTGAACAGCTTGTCCTGTACTTCTTTTGACAAGCCGGGCCCCTCATCGCCCACCTCAAGTGACCACCCCCGGCGCATATCCGGCCCGGTACTCTGCCGCAAGCGAACAGTGATCCTCCCGTCGGGAGCATTCACCTGCGACGCATTCGACAGCAGGTTGAACAAGGCGTGACGAATCAGCACGGGATCAAGGTCGAGCATCAACGACGAAGTAGATAATTCCGTCGTGATTGCCGGGTGTCGGTCCGTGCTCTGCTGGAACAGTGCGATCGTTTCCTCGATCAGATTGCTCATCTCGGTCGGCTTGCGCTCGAAGCGAGAGACCTTGGTGAACGCCAGCATACGCTGCAGGAATGCATGGCTGTCGGCGCCGGCCTGACGGATGTCCGCCAGCAATTCGCGCACCCGCACGGGGTCGTCGGCCTCTCGTTCCGCCAGCTGCGCCATATTCACCACCCCGACGAGTGGATTGTTGATCTGGTGTGCGATTTCGCTGATGGTCCGCCCGACCTCCGAGAGCTTTTCGATTTGCACGATGCGTTGATGTTCCGTGCTTAGCCTGGCGAACTGCGTCTCCATCTCACGCTGGCGACGATAGTCCCGTTCGACACGATCGAGGATCACATAGAAGAGTCCGAATACGAGGGCACCAGCCAACAGGCTCAGCGAAGCCGCAGCAACCAGGGACTCACGAAAGCCGGCCTGCAGTTTAGTAACGTCGCGTATCACGACAATGTCGCCGATCTCGCGACCGGCTGCGTCATTCAGCGGCAGCACGGCGGTGTACAGGGATATGTCGCCGTAAACCGATGCCTCGCTGACCTGGAGCTGGCGATTCAGGCCGCCAAGCCGTTTGGCAACGAATGGCGGGACTTCGTCGAGCGTGTTGCTCACGACCACGAAATCGCTGGCTTCCGTCGTGCCGGCGAGTAGGCCTTCTGAGCCGAGAAACGCTTGGTTTACCGTCACGAGCAGATCCACTCCGAGCGCCCGATGAATCTCATCACCGATATGGCCAATTTCCTCGCCCAGTTCGAGATAACCGATCAGCTGGCCTTCGAATCGCCATGGTTTGACGGCGCGCAGGGTCAGGGTTCCCAAGGGCCCCAGTTCGATTCCCTGTGTTTCGCGACCACTCTGTTCTGCTTTCAGCGTGGTGAACCGATCAATGACGTCGTCTCGCATCGCAGGTTTATGGACACGCAGGACGACCCGTCGGTCGGTGTCGAGGAGGTAGAAGTGCGTCACCCGGTGAAGGTCTCGCAGGCGGCTGAACAGCGGTCCAATCTTGGCCAATAGTGCCCCGCGGTCGCCGTTCAGAAATGCCTTTGCAACGGCCTCATTGCGGCTTATTGGGCACAGAGCAGCGTGCAGGCGTGCGGCATCATTGTCGATCTGCAGACCGAACAGACGCTCAGCGGCACGCATGCTGGTCGCCAGATCCTGCTGGCGGGCTTTCTCTTCATAGAGGTAGGCGATCAGGAAAAGTGCGCCAACGGCCAGCACCAGCAGCAGGCTGAACGGTATCAAGATGGGCCCCTTGACCTTGTCGCGGCGCTGGATCATTTGGCCGAATGTACCTCGCAAGTACCGGCACGGAAAAAATTTTCGCCACGACAGCGTAGCAAAACTGACCGACGCAGTCGGATACGCGTTCGACGGGATTTGATGGCGGAAGCAGCCCCCTTACGCCAGACCGCTCGCTTGGGTCGATGGCGTTTACTGGGCCGTGATCATTCCATTGGCAACGCGGTTCGCTTCCTTCTTCGCTCCAGTTATCAGCACCGTCCTGCAAACCGCTAATGGCTGCGCTGGGGGTGTTGATAGGCGACCGCATTGGCGGAAGCGGAAAGGCAGACGGCGTTGGAGCATCGCTGCATCCAAAAAAACTGGCAGCACGCCGTGACACCTCACTTCCTGACCCGCGCGTTACGTTAGTCTTCCAATGTTCCGATGAACAGTAAATCGACGGTCTATACAGCGAGCAGCGTCAATGGCCGATGCTCCATCAATGCACGCGAGATGACAGCAAACGTGCATGGCTGCCGGCGCTATACCCGAGTACGGCTACCGCGGAGGCACGTCATCCGCGGGCGTCCGATGCGACGAGCTACGCGTCGAGATAGTTGATCGCGGGCGATCGACAGATAAGTAGGTGGTGTACACCGCAGACGCCGGCGTAGCCTATCGCGAGATTGCGTTTGTGCGGCGAACAGCGGCTTTACCTCGCCTACAGGCATTCACGTCGACCACTTACGTGCTCGATCGATCTTATTGTCCACCTGGTGAAACGAACGGCAGGGGTTAGGCGTGACTGGCAATGCGCTCCTTCACGCCATGACGCCGAGTCGTGATCGACATTCGGCCGCTCACAGCGCAAACAAGCACCCCTAAACGGATCCGAGAGATCGATGAGCCGGAGGTGGGCCGCAGAACCTTCAGCCCACCAAGCGCATGGAACCTACCAAGCGGGTGCTTGCGAACGGATGCCATTCCAGATGCCCCCGAGCAATCCCTGGCAGCGTGCTCAGAATGTGTTCAGGGCGTTAGGTCATTGAACGAGGCGCAAGCAAATCGACGACCGCAACTCGTTAATCCATAGAGGCTTTGGAATGTGGAGGCCGAGACCGGAATCGAACCGATGTCCACGGATTTGCAATCCGCTGCATAACCACTCTGCCACTCGGCCAAACTGGGCAGTCGGCGGCGTCCGTCAAACGGCGCGGCCGAAACAGAAAACCCCGCGTACGCGCGGGGTTTCCGGGATATCTGGAGCGGGAAACGAGACTCGAACTCGCGACCCCAACCTTGGCAAGGTTGTGCTCTACCAACTGAGCTATTCCCGCCGAACGAGCGCCGTATTCTAGGCAATCGTGCCGGACTGTCAAGCGTTTCGTTTACAGGTCGCGCGACAGCTGGGCCGGCTCCTCGCCACGCAAACTCGGCCATGCAGCACGCACATACAGGGTCATCGACCACAGTGTGAGCACCACCGCCAGGTACAGCAAAACCAGTCCGACCGTGTGCACGGGAATGCCCCAAAGATCATCGCGATAGATCAGCAGAATGATCGCCACCATCTGCGTCGCGGTCTTGAACTTGCCAATCTCCGACACCGCGACCTTGGTCCGGCTACCGATCTCCGCCATCCATTCGCGCAGTGCCGAGATGGCGATCTCGCGCCCGATGATCACGGCGACCGCAAGCGCCATGAGGATCTTCGGGTCTGCCTGCAGCAGCAGCACCAGCGCCGTGGCAACCATGAGCTTGTCGGCGACAGGATCGAGGAAAGCACCGAGTGCCGAGACGAGTTGCATACGCCGGGCAAGGTAACCGTCGAGCCAGTCGGTGACAGCAGCCAGAATGAAAATCACCGTGGCCGCCTCGCGCGCCCAGCTCAGTGGCAGGTAGAAAACCAGCACGAAGACGGGGATCAGGACGATCCTCAGCAGGGTCAGCAGATTTGGCAGGTTGTAGATCGAACTCATTTGTTGCCGTGAAAAGCCGCGTAGATTTCGTGCGCCAGCTTCTCGCTGATCCCTTCAACAGTACGGATATCTTCGACACCGGCACGCGACAATCCCTGTAGTCCACCGAACTGCTTGAGCAACCGTGCCCGGCGTTTCGGTCCGATGCCGCCGATATCTTCGAGAACCGACCGCTTTGTCGTTTTCCCCCGCCGTTGCCGGTGCCCGGTGATCGCAAAGCGGTGAGCTTCATCACGTATCTGCTGTACCAGGTGCAACGCCGGCGAGTCGGGGTTCAGTATAAGAGGCGCATTACGACCCAACAAGAACAGCTGCTCCATTCCGGGGCGTCGGTCCGGTCCCTTGGCCACACCGAGCAGCATCGGGCCTGTTATGCCCAGATCGTCGAACACCTGCTGCGCGATACCGAGTTGGCCAGCACCACCATCGATGAGCAGGACATCGGGATACGGTGACTCCCCCGCCTGCACGCGCCGGTAGCGTCGTTCGAGTGCCTGGCGCATCGCCGCATAATCGTCGCCGCCACGGATTCCGCTGATATTGAAGCGGCGGTAATCGGACTTGGCCGGCGCCCCGTCGACGAAGACCACGCAGGATGCGACCGTCTGATCGCCTTGCGTATGACTGATGTCGAAACATTCCATACGCGCCGGCGCACTTTCCAGCTGCAGCGCTTCCTGCAGTGCGATCATGCGCGCACGCGCACTGCTCCTGCTTGCCAACCGGCTCGCCAGCGCGAGATCGGCATTGGCGACTGCCATTTTCAGCCAGCGCGCACGCTCACCGCGCGGCTGTGCCTGGATGGTCACCTTGCGCCCGGCCTGCAACGACAGGGATTCCTCCAGTACGTCGCCATCGGGTGGTGCGTGGCTGACCAGGATCTGCTGTGGCACGGCTTTGCCGAGGTAGTGCTGCGCGATAAAGGCCGACACGACCTCACTCGCGTCCGCGCCGTCACCGGAACGCGGAAACAGGCTCTTGTTGCCGAGATTGCGTCCGTCGCGCACATAGAACAACTGGATACACGCCGTCCCCGAGGCCGTCGCAACCGCGACGATGTCGAGATCGCCACGCTCACCGCTCACGTACTGCTTCTCCTGTACCGTGCGCAATGCGCTGATCTGATCGCGCAGATTGGCTGCCTCTTCGAACTCGAGCCGCTCGGCGGCCGACTCCATCTTGGCGACCCATCGCTCGATCACATCGGATG
>JAGRHA010000161.1 GCA_020445205.1 Gammaproteobacteria bacterium | reverse complement strand
TCAAAACAGACCGGGTGGCAAGTGGCACCTTCCTAGGGTAGTCCGGAAATGTGCGCAATGTCGAAAATCCGCGCCCGTGGCGACACTGTCCGACACGCACATCGCAAAGCGCAGCGGCTCAGTCGCGCCAGAACGCCGGCGACAGCAACACCAGGATGGTGAAGATCTCGAGACGACCCAACAGCATCGCCAGTGTACCGAGCAGTTTGGCGGCAGTCCCTACCGAAGCGAACGTGACGGCGACTTCGCCGAGCCCCGGCCCGAGATTGTTGATACAGGTGGCGACAGCGGAGAACGCCGTGACCTGATCGAGACCCGCCGCCATCATCAACAGCGTGAACAGACTGAACACCAGGACGTATACGGAAAAGAATCCCCAGATCGCCTGGCTGATGCGCGGTGACAGTACCTGCTTGCCGATGCGCAAAGGACGCACCGAGCGTGGGTGGATGAGAAAATTGATCTCCTGCGCACCCTGTTTGAACATCAGCAGCACACGAGACACCTTCATGCCGCCGGCAGTGGAACCGCCGCAACCACCGATGAAACTGATGAAGATCAGCGTCACCGGGAGGAAGCTCGGCCAACTTGAAAAGTCGGCTGTGCCGAACCCGGTACTGGTGATCACCGAGACGACTTCGAACACACTGTTCGAGATCGCCTCATGCAGCTGCTGATACTCGCCGAACCACCACAGGGTCGAGGCGATGAGGACGATGGCAGCGACGATGAACGTGAGAAACGTGCGCGCTTCGGGATCCTGCCAGTAGGGTCGCAACGACAATCCGATGACGGCGCGGTAGTGCAAGGCGAAATTGAGCCCGCCGGCGAGCATGAACAGTATCGCGATCAAGTCGATCGGTACGCTGTCGAAGTAGCCGAGGCTCGCATCGTGGGTCGAAAAGCCACCCGTCGACACCGTGGTGAAGCTGTGCACGATGGCGTCGAAGGGGCTCATGCCGGTCAACCAGTAACCGAGCGCGCATGCCCCGGTCAGGCCGACGTAAAGCACCCACAGCGAACGTGCCGTCTCGGCGAGGCGGGGTTTGATCTTTTCTTCCTTCATCGGTCCGGGCGCTTCGGCTTTGTACAACTGCATGCCGCCGATGCCGAGCATGGGCATGATGGCGACGGCGAGCACGATCAGGCCCATGCCACCCAGCCACTGCAGCTGTCCACGGTAATAGAGTACCGACGGTGGCAGTGTGTCGAGTCCGATGATGACGGTCGCACCGGTCGTCGTGAAGCCGGAGACGGCTTCGAACAACGCATCGACGAAACTCAGGTGTGGACCGATCATGAACGGGATCGCCGACATGACACTCAACACCACCCAGAACAGCGTGACGATGATGAAACCTTCGCGACGCTGGAAGTCGGTTGCCGCCTTGCGCGTCGGCAACCAGAGCAGCAGCCCCGTGACGTGGATCAGGACGAACGAGATGACGAAGTGCAACAGTTCGCCGTCGTCATAGATCAACGACACCAGCATCGGCGGGATGACCGAGAGGCTGAAGATCATGCACAGGAAGCCGACGATGGCGAGGATGGAAAGTCTTTTCACCGGCGTAGTGCAAGGCGCAATGTCAGACGCTCCCGATGCCCTGCGAGCGGCGCGGAACGATCAAGCACAAGCAGCGTGCTCGACGAAGTGCCTCGTCCTTGTGTCCGCGTGGATAGCAAGGCGCTGCGGCCTGTCAGTCGGACGACGCAGCCGGCTTGGCTTCGCCACTGCCACTGTACTCTTCGATCAGGCTGTCCATCTCGCCGACGATGCGCTCGTAGAGTTGTGTGCGGCGTTCCAAACTTGCCCGTGCCGCGCGGTCGGCTTCCTCGAGCTCGGTGACCATCCGGCGCAGCGCATCGATACGCTGGCGCTGCGCGCTGTCGGCGTGTCGCGCGGTGTCGAGTTTGTCCAGCACCTCGGCAACCTGTTGTGGCGTGAGGTAGTTGGCCATCTTGCCGGTCGCACCATGCGGCACGGCCTGCGCTAGACGCCACTCTGCTTCGACCAGGGCTTCGCGACCCGGATCATAGAGTTCAGATTGATTGCTGTTGGCGGGGTCGAGAAATTTGACCACCAGTGCGGCGACGATCGTCGTCAACAGCACCGTGAACAAGGCCGTCAGGATCAATTGCCTGTGAATACCGCTGCGCACC
>JAGRHA010000160.1 GCA_020445205.1 Gammaproteobacteria bacterium | reverse complement strand
GGTGAGTATTCAGCGGTTCAAGGGGTTGGGCGAAATGAACCCCATGCAATTGCGCGAGACGACAATCCATCCCGATACGCGCCGCCTGGTGCAGCTGGTGGTCGAACACGGTGACGACACCCACCAGGTGCTCGACATGCTACTGGCGAAGAAACGCGCGGGCGACCGCAAGACCTGGCTGCAGGCGCGCGGCGATCTGGCCGAGATCGGCTGAAACGCGTGACGCTTCGCTGGCGCCGTTAAAGTGCGGCACCGGGTTGACCGCTAGAATTGGAATCGGATTCCCTGCGCAATAGGTGCATCGGCCGCACAGCGGTGTTTTTTGACCGACCGCATGGAACGTTGCCCTGGCGTTGGGCTTTTCTTTAGAAATTGCTTATATTGCGTCGCAACATTGATCGAAGCGAAGCCAGAGATGGTCACCAAACTGCTACTACGCATGTGTTGCGCGCTCGCGGCGCTCGTCGCGACCGATCTCGTGACCGCAGCGCCTGACGGTCGTGAACTCTATATGACGCATTGCAGCGCCTGCCACCACCTGGGTGGCGAGGGTGGCATCGGTTTGCCACTGCCGGCAGCCAAGCTCGCTGATGTCACCGACGACTACCTGCGCAAGACGCTGCGCAATGGCCGGCCCGGTCGCGTGATGCCGGCATTCCAGCGCATGAGCGACGCCCAGGTCGATGCCATCGTGCGCTTTCTGCGTCAGGACACCCACACCACCGATCCGGGATTCAGCGATGCGCCCGTCGTCGGCGATGTGGATCGCGGCAAGGCGATCTATGGTGAACACTGCATCAAGTGCCACGGCGAGGATGGTACGGGCGAGGGCAAGGGAACCGGCGTGACCCTGTCGCGCGAGCGTTCCTTCCTGGTCATGCCGGCGTCGATCTCCAACCGTGGGTTCCTGGCATCCGCGTCCGACGAGATGATCCGCAAGGTCGTGGTGCACGGCCGCAAGTACTCGGGGATGCCGGCGTTTGGCCACGGCAAGCTCAGCGATACGGAGATCGACGATGTCGTCGCCTTTGTGCGGGCATTCGAGCAGCAGCAGGCTGAGCCGGAGCCGCTCGATGCCGAGGAGCGGCCGACACATATCTACGAATCACCGCACGATTTCGAAACCACGGTGGCCAACGTCAAGGCGGCCCTGACGGGGGCGAATTTCCGCATCTTTCCCGATCGCCTCCTCGAACAGGGCCTGATCGACGAATTTAGCGTCAACAGCCGTCAGGTCGGCATTCGTTTCTGTAACTTCAACGTCTTGTACGGGATGCTGAAGATCGAACCGCGTCTCGGGATAGTCTTGCCGTGCAGAATCACCGTGATCGAGCATGAAGATGGCACCGTCACGCTCGCCGTGCCCAATCTGCGCGTGATATCACGCTGGTTCAACAACGACGAACTCGTCGAGTTGTGGGACAGGATGGAACAGACCTTCAAGGACATCATCGACGAGGTGACCCTGTGAAACACCTATTGTCCCGCCTGGTTGCCGGCTTCGCGCTGATCAGTTCGGCCGCCATGGCCAACGCCGACGCGATGCTCATGAGCCGAATTCCGATGCGTGCGGAACTGGTGCTGGAGTATGTGAAGTCGAGTATCGAAGAACACGGTTACTCGATCGCGCACCTGCAGCTTTGCGATGGTGGCATGAGCGACTTCGGTTACAAAACGGATTTCTACCGCGTGGTGTTTTTCGGCAAGATCGACGAAGTCCGTCGGATCAGTGAACGATATCCCGAATTGGTTTCTTATGTTCCGCTGAAACTGGCCGTTATTGCAGAGAAGGACGAGACACTGCTGACGGTTCTCAACCCGGAAGCCCTGGCACCATACTTCGCAGATGCCGAGCTTCAGATCCAGCTGGTTCGCTGGCACAGCGATCTCGAGAGCATTCTCGATGACGTGCGTCGCGCCACGGAAAAACGGATCACGGGTACCGACTGAGCGGTTTTTCTTACGGGCGGCACTCGACGAGTGCTGTCTCCTGTCTGCGTCCGTCAGCCTGCCCAGCGGCAGGATCCACGTGCGAAAGGGGGAGAAATCGAGCCGTGCATCCAGTACGCAAGCCTTCAGCGTCACCGCAGCGGGTGGTGTGCGCCGTGGGAACACGAGTGTCGTAAACGCCACGGACGGTAGTTGGGTTGACACAACGAGTCTTCAGATCCGCCGTATTCCTCATGCTGGCAGTGTTGCTGCTGTTGCGTGTGCCGGTCTGCCTTGCCGATCAGGTACTGATCGCCAATCTCGGCGTCCAGTCTGACGGCCTGTCCGTCAACAATTCCCGATTGATTTTCAGCATGCAGATCGCCAGCTGGCCGACGGGCGAGTCGGTGCGCGTGTTCGTACTGCCGGACGATCACCCGACGCACCGATCCTTTACCAAAGACCTTCTTGGCTTGTTCCCCCGCCAGTTGCGTCGGGTCTGGGACCGCCAGCTCTACACCGGAACGGGGCAGGCCCCCGAGCAGGTGGAAAGCGAAGAGGCAATGCGCCACGCGGTGGCCAATACACCGGGTGCCATTGGCTACCTTCCGAGGGAGATGATCGATGAAACGGTTCGTGAACTGCAGATTCAGCCCTGAATCAGGGCGGTGTCGCAGAATGACGGTTGCGGTCCTGGTGGGACTGCTGCCGGCGTTTGCGGCCGCTTCATGGCCCGACGATGTGCAGGTGCATGGTTTTGCGACGCAGGGTTACGTCAATACCAGTGATAACAAGTTTTTCGGTGATACCGAGGACGGCAGCTTCGAATTCACGGAACTCGGCATCAACCTTTCGTACCGGGCCACGCCATCGCTGCTATTCTCTGGGCAGCTGTTGTCACGGCGCGCGGGGGAGATGTACGACGGATCGCCAACCGTGGACTTCGCGCTGGTCGATTGGGGCCTCGCGGGCGACGAACATCACTCGTACGGAATCATGCTAGGAAGGCTGAAGAATCCACTCGGTTTGTACAACGACACGCGCGACGTCGCCTTTACGCGCCCGAGCATTTTCCTGCCGCAAGAGATCTATTTCGACACGGTTCGTAATCTGGTGCTGTCTGCGGACGGCGTGCAGGTCTACGCGAACGCGTTCACCGATGCAGGGACCTGGTCATTCAAAGCGGGTGCCGGTCGCAACACCATCGACAAGAATGTCGAGATCAACTACCTGGGCTTCGACTTTGGCGGCGACATCGAACCGGCTGGTCTGGCGTTCGTCGCACGCACCGAGTTCGAGACCAACGACAGCCGCTGGCGTGCCGCGCTGAGCGCCGCGCATGCAAAGCTCGAGTTCGATGCCGCACCCACGGATCCGATCGGCAGTGGTGAGGTCGAGTTCCTTTATTGGATCGCTTCGCTGCAATACAGCGCCGAGCACTGGAGCATCACTGCGGAATACATGGAGGAACCCATCGAGTTCCGTGACTTCGGTCCCTTGATCGATAATCGCGACAGCACTGTGCAGGGATATTACCTGCAAGGCAGCTACCTGCTACGCAGCGATCTCGAACTGGTCGCGCGTTACGGCGAAGGATTTGCATCGAAGCATGATCGCAACGGCAGCCAGCAGTCGGCCGCCACATTCGGTGTCGCGCCACCGCACGTGTTCTACCAGAAGGATTTCATGATCGGTCTGCGCTGGGATGTCACCCCCAACTTCATGCTGCGTGCCGAACAGCAGTGGAATGAAGGCACGTGGACGCTTTCGCGTCGCGAGAATCCGCTGCCGTACCTGCACGAAAAAGACTGGACGATGTTCTCGTTGCTGGCCTCGTATCGATTCTAGGCCTCACCATGCAGGTAGCCGAATCCAAAGGCGATCCCGGTAGCAAACGCCGCTTTCTCAGTCTGAAGTGGAAAATCGGGCTGGTCGTCAGCCTGGTGCTGATCATCGTCAATTCGCTCATCACCCTGGTGGCCTATCACCAGTCGAACCAGCAGTTCGTCGATGAGAAGCTGGCGCTGTTGCAACAGCAGCAGCGCATGATCTCCGGACTTCTGCAGCGTGACTATGAGCAGCTCACGAGCTTTGCGAGTTTTATCCCTCTGCTGAGTGGCGGTGCCGCCAATGAAGATGCGCGGACCCATCTCGCGGCCATCGTGCGCCGGCACAGTGCCTTATTGAGCCTCGAGTGGGGCGTCTCGTCGCTGTTCTTCGAGGACGCCGATCGCAATGTGGTGATCAGCTGGCCTGATGCCACCCATCACCAGCGACATCGCGAACTCGCACGCATCGCATTATTATCGGATAGTCCGGCGGGGCGCGTCGACTGTCAGCACGATTGTGTGTTGACGCTCGCAGTACCTCAGCTGCATGGCAATCTGCACGGTGGCGTACTCGTGATCAGCCGCTCGGTCGCCGACGGTGTGCTGGAGTTTCAACGCCTGTCAGGTTCCGATGTCGCGCTGATGGTGTCGTACAAGGACCATGCGGGTAGCGGTACGCCGAAGTTGCAGCGCCCGCTGCAGCGCTGGCAAGTGGATGTCCCGGTCTTGAGCAATCCCGATGCGAGTATTGCCGTGCTGCATACCCTGCAGGAGAACAACTCGCTCGCCGATATGACCGATCGGGCCGTGTTCGTCGAACACGACGGCCAGTGGTATGCCAGCATGCTGGCGTATGACAAGGCGGCAGGTACCGACACTGGCTTCCTGGTCATCGCACCGGTCAGCCAGGATATTGCGAAACTCGCCGCTTCGAATCGGCAAATTCTATCGGCGGGTGTCGCGGGGCTGGTCGCCACCGGTGTCATTCTGTTGGCATTCCTGTGGAAGCCGATGAACCGGATACGTGATCTGGCCGCGGTGTTGCCTTCGCTGAGTCGCAACGACTTTCCGGAAGTGCGCGATGCGTTGCCCGTGCGTACCGCGGGTTTCGCCGCCGACGAGATCGATGTCGTGGTCGATTCGGTACACGACCTGTCGGTGGATCTCGAAGGCGCGCTTGCCGCGCGCATCGAAGCGGAACACAACCTGGTGTGGTTGGCCGATCACGACCCATTGACCAACCTGTACAACCGGCGCCGCTTCCAGGAGGTGTTCGATCGCATGCTCGCCCTGAGTATTCGTTATCAGCGAACCGGGGCCCTGCTGTTTTTCGACCTCGACCAGTTCAAGTACGTCAACGATCTCAGTGGTCATCAGGCGGGTGATGCCCTGCTGCTGCTCGTCGCGAGCAGTCTGCGCGACGCCGTACGACATTCCGACGTCCTCGCGCGTCTCGGTGGTGACGAGTTCGCCCTGGTGTTGCCCGAAGGTGGCGCAGAGGAGGCCATCTATATGGCGAACAAGCTGCTGCACGATCTCAAGCAGGTCGATTTTTCGTCCAACGGGCGTGTACACAAGGTTAGCTGCAGCATCGGTATCACGCTGTTTCCGGATCACGGCTCGGAGCTCAACG
>JAGRHA010000020.1 GCA_020445205.1 Gammaproteobacteria bacterium | reverse complement strand
TCGTCCTTGCTCACACCGACCATCGTCTGCAGGGCGACCGTCGCCTCGTCCTCGGCCGCCGCCATGAGGTTGCGATAGCGGACCGCACCGATCAGGCGGTCGTCGGCATCCACCACCGGCAGGTCGGTGAGGCGAAACTGTTCGAGGATGTCGACGACCTCCTCACGTGGCGCGATCGCGTTGACGACGGCGCGCACGGGGCGCTGGATCTCTTCGAGTGTCGTCGTCGCTGTGGCGGTGGCAAGGTCCTGAATATCGACCTGACCTTCGAGACGATTATCGGCATCGACGACAAACAGGCGCCGCGTTCCGCGCCGACGCAGCGCACGGATGCGCGCCAGCGCCTCACGCACCGTGGTCTCGGCCCGGAACAACAGCATGCGCGGGTCCATCAACGCGCCAGCGCTGTCAGCCGGATAGGAGAGTATGGCGCGCAACTCGTCGGCGTCGGACTGCGACAACAATGTCAGGAAGGTCTCGCGGGCCTCGGTATCGCGCATCGCCAACATCGCCGCGGCGCGTGACGGGTCCATGCTGCGCAACACCTCGCCGGCCGCTTCCGTCGTCATGGCCTCGAGCGCACGGATGCCGATATCGGGGGACAGCCGCTCCCACACCCACAGCGTCGCCGAGATGGGATGGCTGGCGAGCAGCGCAGCGACATCCTCTGGGTCTTCACGCTCCAGCAGGCGCACGGCGTCATCGGGATGATGTTCGACGAGGTCACGTTGCAGCGCCTGTACCGCATTTTCCAGGGCGGGTTTCATTTCACGATTCCCCCGTGTGGCGGCCACCGCGATTCGGGTTGCCGACGAAAAGTGCACCGACCGCCATCCAGAAGATGTCGGCCAGCGCCGCACGCGTGGTCGTCAGCTCATGGCGCTCGTTCACCTCGGCCAACAGGGTCTCGCCTTCGTCCATGACGCGCGCACGCCGTAGCACCCCCTGGAAGATGCCGAAGCGATTGATCACGGGCAGGTTGTCGTGCGTGAGCCATGCGGGGTGATTGGTGACGGTCTGCAGCGCTGCGCGGGCATTCAGCACGAACCGCGGACGCTGCATCAGGTTCTGGACCAGGCGTCGATCCGAGGCGGCGAGGATGTCACCGAGATCGACGACACCGACCAGATGTCGCTCCTGGTCAAGTACCGCGATCATCTGCCCGGTGCGCTGACCGCTCTGCCGATAATGACGCAGTGCATCCGAAACCCGGTATTCGGGTAGCAGGGTCAGCACGTCCTCGTCGACGAACGCGCCGATCACGGTTTCGGAAAAACGCAGCCGCAGGCGCAGTCGTGCGGCGAGTGGCCGCGGCAACAAGGCCAGCAGGCCCTGGACCTGTTTCGCGTCCATGAGCCGCAGGGCCGCCACGGCCGCCAGCATCTGCGTGCGCACGAGGATCTCGCTGGCGACATCGGGTGGCAACTGCAGCAGGCAACGGCTCGCCGAGCCCGGCGCCATGTGCTCCAACACGCGTCCGGCGAGCGGGCGCGGCATGGCACTGAAGATCGCTTCGATCTCGCGTTCACCGAGACGCGCCAACGTACGCGCTGCGGCAGCGGGATGCAGCGTGATGAATCCTCTCGTGACCGTATCCAGCATTTCAGCCCTCCTGGTCTTCGAGGACCACGGCGACCTGCTCGAGAAACACGCGCGCGGGAATCCAGGCTTCACCCTGCTCCGTTTCGACCACGACCGCGACCTGGGTCAGCTCGAGGATCTCACCCTGCAGACCACCGACGTGAATCCGCTGTCCCGTGCGGTAGCTCTGCCGGACATAGTGCGATGCCATGACATTGCGTACCGCGTCGGCGGCGCCGATGCCGAAAGCAAGCGCCGCGCTGGCGAACAGCGCCGCCGCTGCCAGCACGATGATATCGGTGAACAACGCCACGTCGAGGCCGAGCTGGGCAAGCCCGAGCAGCAACGCGAACGCGAGGATCAATCCCGAGACCAGGTGGCCCAGCGCGGCGCCATGGCGGAATCCGTTCGCGTCGGCGACCACGAGGATCAGGTTGCGCACGCCGCCGCTGACCAGGTAGCCGATGAACAGGATGAACAGACTGATGAGCAGTCCCGGCAGATACCCGAGCAGACCAAGGACCCAACGCGCGAACGTGAGCAAACCCAGTTGTTCGGCGGCCGCACTCAATGCGTACGCGAGGGTGAGCCAGAACGCGACATTCCCGACCAGGTTGGAAATCGACCAGCGCGGATGCGTGACCTCTTGCCCCGTCCAGCGATGAACCGCCGCGAGGATGGCGTCCAGCCCCTTGCCGAAGCGATGGATCAGCCAACGAACGACAATCGCGGCAATCCATCCAAGCAGCAACAACGCCAGCGCGCCCAACAGATTGGGCAGCAGCGTCTTGAGCGTCACCGTGAGCTCACCCACGGCTTGGTCGAACCACTGGCCGGGATTATCGATCAGGTTGACGCCGATCTCCTGCAGCGGAGATTGGGGCGGTGTTGACGAAGGCGGGATCGGCGGTGCAGAAGACGTCGTCGCCATGTTCCTCGAGGTGCCTTGGTGCGGAACGGTCTGGCCGCAATATACACCTGCACCGGCGGGGGCGGACAAGCGCGTCCGGCACGCCGAGCGCTGGGCAGCGGCGCTTTCGCCCCGGCGGCAGGATGCGCGCCGCTTGCAGCGCAACACATGCCGACACCCCCTGCCACGACGGCAGACCGGCGGCGCCTTTCCTGCATGCTTCCGGCGATGGGCTTCACGCGCAGTCGCTGTCGGTACCCGCTCTCCACCTCACCCCGCCTCTACTGGGGCAGGCGCACGAACAAGCCGCCAACGCACCCCGTTGCCGAAAGCCGCATCGCCGCAGGCTGCGCGTCGTCCGCACGGCGATGCGCGCAGGCGCGGCAGATGAAGAAAGGTGAGGCCGTCCGGCAACGTTTACCGGCGCGGTATGAAGGCCGTCTGTGGCCGGCCCGTGACCACGCGACGCAGCGATGCGCGATCGCTGCGTCCTAGGCCAGGGTGTTTACCGTTTCGGCTTGCCGCCCCCTTTGCCGCCACCGCCGTTACCGCCACCTTTGCCTCCGCCCTTACCGCCGCCCGTGGTGGTCGCTTCGACCGCGACACTCACGATCTCGAGCGTACCGTTGCCCATGGCATCGGAAGCGGAAACCTGTACGGCATAGGTGCCCGGCGCAAGGTCGGAGGTATCCCAGGTGCACGACGCCGTGGCACTGTTGAAGGTGTCGCAGGGCTGGCTCATCCCGGGTGCGTCGACCCTGATGAAGGTCACGGCGACGTTGTCGGTGGCGCTGACGTCGATGGTCACCCTACCCTGAACGACATCGCCGTCCTGTAGCGATAGCGAGGTGATCACAGGCGCCTGCGTATCCCCTTGCGCCGGCGCCACTGCAGACACCGTGAATGATGGCTCGGAGCTGCCGGCGAGGCCGACGGCCAGTATCCTGTAGGCGAAGGTCTCACCACCGACAATCGCCATGTCGCGGTAGAAGCGGTTGGCCGTCGTCGCCAACTCGATGAACGCAGTGTCTCCCGGCCCCTGTCGCTCGACGATGTAGCTGCGCGTGAGATCGTCAGCCGGTGCCCAGCTCACGTCGATACTGATGAAGTTCTGCTGCGCTGTCGGCACGTGCGGGACGGCCACGACATCGATGGGTGCCGCAGGAACGGGCAGGTCTCCGATCTCGACCATCCGCACGATACCGGATTGGCCCGTCGCGGCATTGCTGCCGTACGCGAGCAGGCTGCCGTCGTTGCCCACATCCACGGCACGGCCCAACACCCAGTCGGGGTCGGCGGGATCGAGCAGGGAACCCGGGCAATAGAATCCGAGCCCCGAGAGGTAGACCATGGTGCCACAGGAACCACCACCGATCAGCACGTCACCGAGATCGTTCATATCGCCCGTCGACAGGTTCGTGATCACGTCGGTGAGCATGTTCCAGCCACCGCCGATCGTATAGATACCGAGGGCCTCGTAGCGCGTGAACCCGATCAATGCGGTCATCACGGTGACGGCTACCTCATTGTGGTTGTTGAGGTCGGACGGATACATATCGATCGGTGAGATGCCGGGCGGTGCCGGCGGCATGCCCAAGTCTGTCATGTTGTTGAAATCGAATAGCGTGATGTTGGTCAGGATGATGCCGTTGTCGTTGATCGTGATCGGGTTGAACAGACCGGGCAGTGGCACGATGTCGGCTCCATCGATCACATATGTGCGGTAGGTCGGAAGGATGCCATCGATCTGGAAACCCTTGAGCAGGACCTGGCCGAGATTGTTGATGGCGACGGCCGTGGCACGCGTCGCACTGCCGGCAAGCGGAAGCATCTCCACGTTGTAGTCACCGCTGCCATCCGGCGTCCACGACACCGGCAGGTCACTCGTGATCTGGCCATCCGGATACACCGTGCCGACGATCACGCCTTGGTCGTTGATGTCGCTGACACGCGCCGCCATCACGCCTGCTGGCAACGGAAGATCTCTGGCACCGCTACCGTCGTTGACCCATGGCCGGCCGGGCTCCGTGGATGGATTGCCGATCACGACACCGGCGCCGTTGAGCGAGCCGTAGAGACCTGGCCCGATATAGTCGGCGGAATAGGTGGGTACTGCTGCAATTGACTGCAACGGAACCAGCAGAAGCATGAGCAGTGTGACGATCGGTGCGAGACGCATGATGTGATCCTTGTTGTTGAATACCCGGTGATCCAATCCCGACGCGCGGGACCCTTATGCTGAACGTAGGCATTATTCCATCTGCCTACATTGACCTGCACCAAGCATCACGCAATCACACGCACAATCATCACGTGAAATGATTGTCTAGCTAATTACTTCTCTCACTTTCGGGAATGAAGGGATCCCGGCTTCTCAATAGTGAGACGAAACAGCTGATACTACCTATACCGGATGAGACCGGACGCTCCCCTGTTCGAGCCCGCAGAGCCGCCAGGCCGGTGAGCAAGAAATTGGCATCGTTCACTGCGCACATGCCGTTCGCGACCCTCCCTGTCAGCGTTCAACATGGCCCTACTCCGCGAGGTCGTCTCGCGCGATCGAAAGCGATCCACCCGCATTGAGACAGCGTCGTACGACGGCGGATCAATCCGAGCCTGTGCCGCCCGCCCGCGCTTTGACCCGACGCGGGATCTTGACGCCAACAAGGTTGCGTTCCGACCAAGACGCGAGTTCGCGCAGCACGGGCAACAGTTCCCTGCCCTGCCGGGTGAGGTGATATTCGTACCGCGGCGGACGTTCTTCGTAGCGACGTTTCTCCAATAGCCCGTAAGCAGTCATGCGCTTCAGCCGGTCGGCAAGAATATTCGACGGCATCGTCTCTGCCGCGTTCTGGAAATCCTTGTTGCGATGCCTTTCGAACAGGCCGATGTCGCGAATCAACAGCAGTGACCATTTATCGCCGACGAGGTCCAACGCCGCGGCGATGGGGCAGGCGGAACGACGTGACGGCAACCCGTCGGTGAGTTTCTTGTTGCTCATGACGGCAAATTAGCTATGTGACTTGTATTTTGCAAGCCTTGCAACTAACCTTTAACTTGCTTTTTGCAAGTTACAATGGGAGAAGCACATATGCCAACCGATATCATCCTCGCTGTAAGCATGACACTCGCCGTTACCGCCTGGGTGCTGATCTTCGCCTGGTATGTGCATCCCGTTTTGCGCGAAAGGTCACTCGCCGACGCCTTGCGACCGTTGCTCCTACTGCACTGCTTTCGCTATGTCGGCCTCATGTTCCTGGTGCCGGGCGTCACCGCCGTGCCGCTCGATCCGCGTTTTGCCTTACCGGCCGCTTACGGCGACCTCGTCGCTGCGATACTCGCGTTCTCCGCACTGGCGGCATTGCAGCGTTCACGCGCCACGAGCTTGGCACTGGCCTGGACTTTCAATGTCTGGGGACTGGCTGATCTGCTCAATGCGGTGGCGCGTGGCCTTGTGTACGCGCCCGACGGCGCCCTGGGCGCGACGTTCTGGATACCGGTGTTCTTCGTCCCGCCATTGCTCGTTTCGCACGCCTATATCTTCTGGTGGTTGGTACGTAGATCCACGCCGGGACGCGTCGTGGGCGACGGAGCGCAGGCTTCCGGTTAGCAAGACACGCCGGCCGAACCGCGCGACCCGCTCGCGCAGCGCTGATCAGTGGGCGTTTGGCGAGGCTGGTGACCGCGCAATGGTCACGGTCACGGCCGGACGGCGGTCGCCGCGACGCACGCCAGCGATCGTGGCAGCCATCCACGCGTATGCCGCTGTGCACCTCTCCTGCGGATTGCAGTGCGATTTCTCGAAGAACGCGGCACGCGTGACAGACGACTTAGCGGCCAGATGCCGACCGGCACAAGCGGACATGCCGCTGTCGCCCATGGCACGCCGTCAGCACCGGGACTGTGGGCGACAGCGGGTGAAGATCCGCCGTCGGCAAAGCATCGAATGATTCAATACTGGTTTCGCACACAGCCTTGCTATATTGCGGCATCCCCGCGTCGGGCAACATTTTCCGAAGGTATTCGCCCATGCCGATCAAGCCGTTCAACAAACTCCTGGTCGCGAACCGCAGCGAGATCGCGATCCGTATCTTCCGCGCCGCCAACGAACTGGGCATCAAGACCGTCGCCGTATTCGCGCAGGAAGATCGCCTGTCGATGCACCGTTTCAAGGCCGACGAGGCGTACCAACTCGATGCCGACAAGGGCCCGGTCGGCGCTTACCTCGATATCGGCGGCATCCTCGAGATCGCCGTGGCCAAGGGCGTGGATGCGATCCACCCCGGCTACGGTTTCCTGTCGGAAAATCCGCAGTTCGCCCAGGCCTGTGCCGACAACGGCATCACCTTCATCGGGCCGCGTGCCGAGTTGTTGGCGCAGATGGGCGACAAGACCGCGGCGCGCGAACTCGCGCAACGTGCACAGGTACCGACATTGCCCGGCACTGAAGAGCCCGTCGAAGACCGCGAAGCCGCGATGGCGATCGCCGAGCAGATCGGTTTTCCGTTGATCATCAAAGCCGCACACGGCGGTGGTGGCCGCGGCATGCGTGTGGTACGCGAGCCGCAGGACCTCGGCAAGCTGCTCGACGAGGCGCGCAACGAGGCACACAACGCCTTCGGCAACGGCGCGGTTTTTCTCGAACGCTTCATCCAGCGCGCCAAACACATCGAGGTGCAGATCCTCGGCGACCGCCATGGCAACGTCGTACACCTGCACGAACGCGACTGCTCGGTGCAGCGGCGCCACCAGAAAGTCATCGAGGTCGCGCCGTCCGTCGACCTCGCCGAAGAAACGCGGGCAGCGCTATGTGACGCCGCGGTCCGGCTGGCCGGCGAGATCGGCTACGACAACGCCGGTACGGTCGAGTTTCTGCTCGACGTGGATTCGGGTGAATGGTTCTTCATCGAGATGAACCCGCGTATCCAGGTCGAGCACACGGTCACCGAAGAGATCACCAACGTCGACCTCGTGCGCTCGCAGATCCTCGTCGCCGCGGGGCGCGAACTGCATGGCGCGGACATCCGCATCCCGCCACAGCAGGACATTCCGCGCAACGGCTATGCCGTGCAGTGCAGGATCACGACGGAAGACCCCGAGAACGGCTTCGCGCCCGATATCGGCCGTCTCCTGACCTACCGCTCGCCGGCCGGTTTCGGCGTGCGCCTCGATGCGGCGATGGCTACCAGCGGCGCACTCGTCTCGCCCTACTACGACTCGCTGCTGGTCAAGCTCACGGTGCGCTCGCTGGACTGGGAGAACGCACTCGAACGCATGAACCGTGCGCTGCACGAGTTCCGTATCCGCGGCGTGAAGACCAACATACCGTTCCTCGAGAACGTGATCCGTGACGAGACCTTCCGCTCCGGCAAGGCGACCACGCGCCTCATCGACACCACGCCGTCGCTGTTCGAGTTCAAGCCCAAGCGCGACCGCGCCAACAAACTGCTCAACTATCTCGGCGACGTGATCATCAACGGCAACCCGCACACCAAGGGTTGGAAGCCCGAGCAGGCGTTCGAAGCGGCACCGCTGCCGCACTACGATCACATGGCACCGATCGCCGATGGCACGCGGCAGTTGCTGCAGCAGCTGGGCCCCAAGGGTTTCGCCGATTGGACGTTGGCCCAGGACAAGGCCCTGTTCACCGACACCACATTGCGCGACGCCCACCAGTCGCTGCTGGCGACGCGCATGCGCAGCGACGATATGCTGCGCGTCGCCGACATGATCGCGCACAAGGTACCGAACCTGTTCTCGCTCGAGATGTGGGGCGGTGCCACCTTCGACACCGCGATGCGTTTCCTCAACGAGGACCCATGGGAACGCCTCGCCAAGCTGCGCGAACGTATCCCGAACATCTGTTTCCAGATGCTGCTGCGCGGCGCGAACGCCGTCGGTTACTCGAATTACCCCGACAACGTGGTCGACAGCTTCGTGCGCCGTGCGGTCGAAAACGGCATGGACGTGTTCCGCATCTTCGACAGTCTGAACTACATCGAGAACCTGTTCCCGGCGATGGAAGCCGTGCTCGAGGACGGCCGCGCGGTGTGCGAGGCGGCGATCTGCTACACCGGCAATCTCCTCGACCCGAAGCGCCACAAGTACGATCTCAAGTACTACATCGACATGGCCAAGGAACTCGAGGCCCGCGGCGCACACTTCCTCGCCATCAAGGACATGGCCGGGATACTGCGCCCGTATGCGGCCGACGTGCTGTTCCGCGCGCTCAAGGCCGAGGTCGGCATCCCCATCCATTTCCACACCCACGACACCTCGGGCATCAACGCGAGCTCGGTGCTGCGCGCGGTCGATGCCGGCGTCGACGTGGTCGATGG
>JAGRHA010000159.1 GCA_020445205.1 Gammaproteobacteria bacterium | reverse complement strand
TTCCGGCATACAACAACTACATCCGTGAAGCGCGGATGTCGAAAGTCACCGCGCACTACGACGATGGCTACCGTTCCATCAAGTCGGAAATGGCGCGCCTTGTCGCGGTTTCTGCTCGTGGCGGTACCCCGCCGGGCACGATCACCAACTCGTCGTACTGGATCGGCATCGCCAACCCGGAAAACCAGAAGGCCCCTGCCGGCGGCGCCGACGCATTCGCTGCGACCGTGGACAACACCAACGGAGTCGTGGGTGTCGCGACGAGCGGCTCTGGCATCGCCGACGTCCGTGTCGTGCTGACCCGTCCGAATTTCGGCGATTTCGGCAGCATCGATACGATCGCTATCGACGCGACGCAGCTCTAAACGGCTGCTGAGCGAAATCGGCGGGCTCTTGCCCGCCGATTTCGTATTTGAGATGACGCTCGATCAATACCGTTGTTACTGCCACACCTCGCAGACTCTCTACCTGGACGGCAAAGATCCATGAGGCATTCGACCTATAACACGCTAGACGTCGAACGACGCCGCGGATTCACGCTGGTCGAACTCATGATCACGATCGCGGTGCTGTCCGTCATTGTCGCGATCGCCATACCGGCTTATAACAATTACATCCGTGAAAGCCATTACACGACCATGCGCGCCACATTGAATGGCATGCGCACATCAATCGAAGATTTCCGGCTCGAGAACGGCAACTACGGCAGCAATACCACACTTTCCGGTGTCTCCGCGATCACTGGCCGCTTCGGCTGGACCCCAAGCGGCGACACCAGCGCCTATAGCTACACCATCGTCGTAACGGCAACCAACTCCTATGATGCCTATGGCCAGTTCGGTTCGGGCGTGTGGGTACGGTGTCAGAACCGCTACAGCACCTGCTGCGACTCGGAGACCAGCAGCGGATCCGCACCCAGTGACCCCTGCTGACGCTTTCGCGTCATGCGCCACATGAATTAAAGTCAAGCATGCGTGCTGCCGATAGCGCTATCGATGCACGTCTGCAGCCTGGCGCACAGTCCGCCGGCAGGCGACACCTATACTTGGCCAATGCTCAGGATCCAGACCACCCTTCAGGGCCGTACTGATGGCAACGATTAATCCGATCGCACAACTTGGCGGCCTCGCCCGCAGACTGGTTCAGGACGGTCTGTTGGCACAGGATCAGGCCGCAAAAGCCATCGAAGAAGCCAATGCCGCCAAACGCCCCCTGGTGTCTCACTTGGTAACGTCCGGCGCCGTCGGCGCGCGCGAAGTCGCGGTCGCGGCGTCGATGGAATACGGTGTACCCCTGTTCGACCTCGATGCGATCGACCCGGCCAGCATGCCGGCATCGCTGGTCGATGAGAAGCTGGTACGCAAACATCACGCGTTGCCCCTGATCAAGCGCGGCAACCGGCTGTTTCTTGCCGTATCTGACCCGACCAACCACCAGGGACTCGACGAGATCAAGTTCCACACCGGGTTGACCACCGACGCAGTGCTGGTCGAAGAGGACAAGCTTGCGGCCGCGATCGAGCATTCGATGCAGGCGCAGGAAACGGCAATGACCGACCTGCTCGACGAGGATCTCGAGAATCTCGATATCGGCGTCGCCGAGGACGAGGCACAGGACAAGGACGCGAATCTCGACGTCGACGATGCACCCGTCGTACGCTACGTCAACAAGGTTCTGCTGGATGCGATCAACTCCGGCACGTCCGACATCCACTTCGAACCCTACGAGAAGGTCTTCCGCATCCGTTTCCGCCAGGACGGCATGTTGCACGAGAAGGCCTCGCCGCCGATCAATATCGCCTCGCGGCTGTCGGCACGTCTCAAGGTCATGGCGCGCATGAACATCGCCGAGCGGCGCGTCCCCCAGGACGGCCGCATCAAGATGGTGTTGTCGCGCAACCGCTCCATCGATTTCCGTGTCAACACCTGTCCGACGGTGTACGGCGAGAAGATCGTGCTGCGTATCCTCGACTCGTCCGCCGCCACGCTTGGTGTGGAGTCCCTGGGATTCGACGAACGCCAACGGCGTGACTTTGTCAACGCCATCAGCAAGCCTTACGGCATGGTGTTGGTCACCGGCCCGACCGGTAGCGGTAAGACGGTCACGCTGTACACGGCATTGAACATGCTCAACCAGCCAGAGGTGAACATCTCGACGGCCGAAGACCCGGTCGAAATCCAGGTCACAGGCATTAACCAAGTCAACGTGAATCCGAAGACCGGCCTGACATTCGCCGAAGCCCTGCGCGCGTTCCTGCGCCAGGACCCGGACATCGTGATGGTCGGCGAGATTCGCGACCTCGAAACCGCCGAAATTTCGGTGAAGGCAGCACAGACGGGGCACCTCGTGTTGTCGACCCTACATACCAACGACGCACCGCAGACGCTCACGCGTCTGGCGAACATGGGTATACCACCGTTCAACATCGCCTCGTCGGTCAACCTGATCCTCGCCCAGCGTCTGGCACGCCGCTTGTGCGAACACTGCAAGACCATCGATGAAGTCCCGCGCGACGCGTTGCTCGAAGAGGGTTTCACCGAGAAAGACGTCGCCGAAGGCCTCAGCGTCTACAAACCGGTCGGTTGCGAAAAGTGCACCAAGGGTTACAAGGGGCGTGTGGGCATTTTCGAGGTCATGCCGGTGAGCGACACGATGGGCAAACTCATCATGGAAGGTGGCAACGCGATCCAGATCCGTGATCTGGCGCGAACGGAAGGCCTGCAGGAGCTACGTGCTTCGGGCCTCGCCAAGGTCAAGGCAGGCGTGACCAGCCTCGAAGAGATCAACCGAGTCACCAAAGACTAAACAGGGCAGATTATGGCTACCAAGGCAGCAGCCGCCGCCGCACCGAAACCGGACAAGGCGCTCGTATTCACCTGGGAAGGCACGGACCGCAAAGGCAACCGGGTCAAAGGCGAAACACGCGCTGCCAACATCGCGCTCGCACGCGCAGACCTGCGCCGCCAGGGCATCACGCCGCTGAAGCTGCGCAAGAAGTCCGGGTCGATATTCTCGAACCGCAAGAAAAAGATCACGAGTAAAGACATCGCGGTCTTTTCGCGCCAACTCGCGACCATGATGGCGGCGGGCGTACCGATGGTTCAGGCTTTCGACATCGTCGGCCGCGGCCACAACAATCCGGCCATGCAAGAGATGGTGCTGGCCATCAAGGCCGATGTCGAGGGCGGTAATTCACTGACCTCGTCGTTGCGCAAGCACCCGCTGTACTTCGACGACCTGTTCTGCAACCTTGTGGAGGCTGGCGAACAGGCCGGTGTGCTCGAGACGCTGCTCGACAAGATCGCCACCTACAAGGAAAAGACGGAATCACTCAAGGCGAAAATCAAGAAGGCGCTGTTCTATCCGATGGCGGTCATCACGGTTGCGGTCCTGATCACCGCGATCATCATGATTTTCGTTATCCCGCAGTTCAAGGAGTTATTCAGCAGTTTCGGCGCCGACCTGCCGGGCTTCACGCTGTTCGTCATCAAGATTTCCGACTTTGTCGCCGCATGGTGGTGGGCGATATTGCTGGCCGTCGTCGGCACGGTGGTCGTGTCGGCGAACATCTGGAAGCGATCACCCAAGTTCCGCGAAACGCTCGACCGCTTGTTGCTCAAGGTCCCTGTCATCGGCGCCATCATGCACAAGGCCGCGCTGGCACGTTTCTGCCGCACCACGGCCACGATGTTCGCCGCTGGTGTACCGCTGGTCGAGGCATTGCAATCCGTGGCGGGGGCAACCGGCAGCGCGGTGTATGAAAAAGCCGTGTTGGTCATGCGCGACGACGTCGCCACCGGCCAGTCATTGCAGCTCGCAATGCGCCAGCAAGGGCTTTTCCCTCACATGGTCATCCAGATGGTCACGATCGGTGAGGAGTCCGGCGCGCTCGACGACATGTTGGCCAAGGTTGCCGATTTCTACGAAGAAGA
>JAGRHA010000158.1 GCA_020445205.1 Gammaproteobacteria bacterium | reverse complement strand
TTGGGGGGCCCTTTCTTTTGCCTTCTTTTCTTTGGGCAAGCAAAGAAAAGAAGGGTGGGTGCGCTCCACCGAGCGCATCAAAACCCATCTCCGCGCGTCAGCGCGAACAACCCCCCAGATCCCCCGGCAAACCGTCGAAACCTCTCGCCATAACAAACCGCCACGGCAAGGTTATCCCGAGCCCCGGTTTGCTATGATCCGGACCTGATTTCGAGCCGGTAGCGAGGGCGCCTGCCACCATGAGCGGATCACCGATCCAACGTCACGAAACAGTCGCCGTACGCGTCGGTCACGTCACGGTGGGTGGCGACGCGCCGGTTGTCGTGCAGTCGATGACCAACACGGATACGGCCGATATACAGGCGACCGTCGAGCAGGTCGCGGCATTGGCCCGCGCCGGTTCCGAACTCGTGCGCATCACCGTCAACAGTGAACAGGCGGCACGCGCGGTGGCGTCGATCCGGGAAGGACTCGATGCGCGTGGCGTCGATGTGCCACTGGTCGGCGACTTCCATTTCAATGGTCATCGCCTGCTCGCGCAGTACCCCGATTGCGCGCAGGCATTGGCCAAGTACCGCATCAATCCCGGCAATGTCGGCAGCGGCGAGAAACGCGACGCACAGTTCGCGGCGATGATCGAGACCGCGATCGCCAACGACAAGGCCGTGCGCATCGGGGTCAATTGGGGTTCGCTCGACAAGACACTGGTCGCCAGCATGATGGATGCGAACGCCAGGGCCGCAGTGCCGCTCGATGCCGACGCGATGATGCGCGAGGTCATGGTCGCGTCGGCGCTGCAGAGCGCGTCGAAGGCCGAACAGATCGGCCTTGGCCGCGACCGCATCGTGTTGTCGTGCAAGATGAGCGGCGTGCAGGACCTGATTGCGGTCTACCGCATGCTCGCCGCACGTTGTGACTACGCACTGCACCTGGGACTGACCGAAGCGGGCATGGGATCGAAGGGCATCGTTGCCTCGACGGCGGCACTCGCCGTGCTGCTGCAGGAAGGCATCGGTGACACGATCCGCATCTCACTGACGCCCGAACCCGGCGGCGACCGTACGCAGGAGGTGCGCGTCGGCCAGGAGATCCTGCAGTCGATGGGCTTGCGCGCGTTCATGCCCATGGTCATCGCGTGCCCGGGGTGCGGGCGCACGACGAGCACCTACTTCCAACAGCTCGCGCAGGATATCCAGACCTACCTGCGCGAGCAGATGCCGTACTGGCGGCAGCAGTATCCGGGTGTCGAAGAGATGGATGTCGCGGTCATGGGCTGCGTGGTCAACGGCCCGGGTGAGAGCAAGCACGCCAACATCGGCATCAGCCTGCCGGGCACCGGCGAGCAACCGTCGGCGCCCGTGTACGTCGATGGTGTCAAGGTGACGACGCTCAAGGGCGACGCGATTGCGGCCGAGTTTCAGGCGATCGTCGACGACTATGTGCGTACGCATTATGGATGCAGCAGCGGGGCGGCCTGAGCGAGGTGGCGCGCGGCCTGTTTTCACGCGGTCGGGCCGCACAGGCCACAACCCGTGTGCAGGGATCAGCCGGTGAAGCGGAGAGTTGAATGAGCGGAATGCTGAAGGGACCACTGCCGGTTCTCGTTATCGCAGCGGCGGTGTACCTGGTGGTCAGGTATGTCCCGCTCGGCGACGTGGTCGAGCGCGTCAAACAGGGCATGGGCACCGAGCAGGAGGCGCCGCCTGCGCCACCACCGCAGGCGTCCGTGGCGAATGACAGCGATGGGGTACCCGCGGCATCGGATGCGCCCGCGGTGACGGCGCCACAGCCGCCGATGCCCATCGACACGCGTCTACCGGACGCGGTGGTCGCCGAGCTCGCTGCGGCCAGCGACAGCGATGCGGGGACCGCACCGGCACCAATCGTGCGATCGACGCCCGCGGCGGCACCCGAGGTCCAGGCGCCACCACGCGACGAGGTCGGTGAGCGCGCGGTCGTCGCCACGGTCGGCAAACGCGACACGGTGGCGACACCACCTCCCGCGCCGCCGGTCGTACAGGCCAGCGTGGCGGATGTCACGAAAGAGACCCGTACGCCTGTGACCAGGACTGCGCCGCGTCCGCCACCGCAGGAACCACCCGCGCCGCCAGCGCCGACCATGCCCGAGCTGCGGATCCTGGTTGAGGCCGAGACGGACCATCGTGCCGATACCGGAAAATACACACCGGCGGTCTACGCTGGCATGCTGCGTGACGAGTTGCGTACCGTCGTGCGTGACTATCTCGGCGCCGCGAGTGTCGCCGACGACGTCGGTAATGCCGCCTTCGGTGACGATCTCGCCGATGGGCGCGCCGGTGTCGAACACCTGTGCGAGCGCGCGGGCGCCAGGCGCTTGTTGCTCGCCGATGTCGAGGTGCCGTCTGCGGGTTTCTCGTCGATCGCCAGTGCTTATTGGCCAGAAGTGGTTTTCACCGCAATAAATTGTGCCGACGGACGTCTACACAAGAGCACCCGACAACGTCTGGAACCTCACCGCCTGGACAGGTTCGAATACCAGTACCAGTTTGCGCGACGTGCCGAACAGTTCGTCGCCAGTCAGGGTTATTTTCTGAAACCGTAACAACAATACGCTCGAGTCGGAGGAGAAAACGTGAGACTGCTACCTAGCGTGACGATGGCGGCGGCACTCGCCGCAACGCTGCCTGCTGCAGCCGAAGACAGTATGGTCATTCAGGTCAAACGCATGTCGATGGAGACTGCCACGGCCATCGCCAAAGCGGCGATCGATGCCTGCCGCGAAAAGGGTATCCAGATCGGCGCCACCGTCGTCGACCGCGACGGCATTCCACAGGCGGCGTTGCGTGACACGATCGCACCCAAGATCACCCTCGAAATCTCGCAGGGCAAGGCGTATGCAGCAGTGATGTTCAATGTCGCGACGTCGCAGCTCGCCGATCGTGCGAACTCGCCGATCGGTCGCGTACCGGGCCTGATCATGAGCCCCGGCGGCCTGCCGATCGAGGTCGGCGGCTCGTTGCTCGGCGGCGTCGGGGTTTCCGGGGCGCCGAGCGGTGAGACCGATGCCGAATGTGCGCAGGCGGGTATCGCTGCCGTACAGACCGACCTCGAGATGGCGCTCTAGGTGACGCAGCGGGCGGTCGGCGACGTGTGAGCAGGCCGCCTGTTGTGTGGCCGCGTGGCGCCCGACCGTCACGGTCGTGCACCAGAGTAGGGTGTGTCACGTGCCGCATATCGTCGGTATGCGGCACTCGGCGGTGAAGCGTGTGGGCGGCCTGCCTGCCGCTTCGTGACGGCCCGCTTGTGCCGCCCCCCGTGAGCCCGATGCCCGATCTGCAACCGCATGCCGGCACGTACGTGCTCGTGCTGCGCAGTACGCAGCATGCGCACTGTGTCGTCGGTCGCTGGGGTACGCTGGAGATCCGCCCCGGCTACTATCTCTACGTCGGCAGTGCCTTCGGCGCAGGTGGCGTGCGTGCACGCGTCGCGCGTCATTGCCGGCAACACAAGACCCAACGCTGGCATATCGACTACCTGCGTGCGTTCACCGCGCCGCACAGCGTCTGGTGCAGCTACGCCACAACGCGCCTCGAACACCACTGGGCCCGGGCCCTGTCCGCGCTGCCCGACGTTGCCGCCGTCGACGGCTTCGGTTGTAGCGACTGTCGTTGCGACGCCCATCTGTTCTTCGCCGAACGCGCGCCGCGCCGCGCGGCATTCATCGCCCAGGTGGGCGGCAGCGTCGAGACCTGCCGCTGTCAAACGGCAGACTGAAGACGGTCTGCGCGCCGTCTGCGATCAGGGTTTCTTGTCTTCCAGGCGTGCGTCGAAGCGCGCGCGGTCGATCACGACGCGTTCATGGCAGCCACGCGCGATGGTGTCGATGCCGTCGCTGGCCTCGACCTCGAACACCAGCCGGCGGCCGTCGACCTCGACCAGGGTGACGTCGGCCATGACCTCGAGTCCCGCTGGCGTCGCCGCCTCGTGGCTGACGTCGATATGTGTTCCGACGGTCTGTTCGGCAGGCCAGTCGAGATGCGGCTTGAGTGCCAGGATGCACGCCCATTCAAGGAAGCCGACGAGAAAACCCGTGGCGAAGACCTCGGGCATGGCGACGAACTCGGGTGCTTCGGGATACAGCGCGGGCACCGTCTTCGACGCCGGTACGGTAAAGCGGTGGTGATAACGGATGCCCACTTGCAGGCTGTCTTTCATGGCGGCTCCTGTCGACTGACGCATGTGCATCGCGACAGTGTACGGCCTCGACCGGCGGCGCGGGGGGAACCGCGGCGTGCGCGTGGACGCTGTCAGGCGCCGACGCGGTCGGCGAGGCGCCGCCCGTCGGGCCACATCTCCTGGATCAGGGTGTGCAGGGCGTCGATGACGGGTTCGCCCGCGCGCTGACGTTGGATCGCGAAGCCGAGTTGGATGCTGGGCGCATCGCCATCCCAGACGCAGGCCTCGTCGGCATCGCGCATGCGCTCGGCGTCGTCGTAACGCAGGATCGACAGGCCGGCACCCGCACGGATCAGTGCGCGCACCGCGTCTTCACTGTCGACATAGGCAACCTTCGATGGTTCGCCGTCGAGCGTGTCGAACAACTGCTGCATCAGGGCATAGAACGGGCAAGTGTCCGACGTGTACACCCACGGCATGTCGAGCATGCTTGGCAGCGATGCCTGCGCCACGCGTGGGCGCCAGTCGACGGGGGCCACCACGCGCATCGGCACCTCGGCCAGCGGGTAGACCGTCAGGTTGCTGAGGCTGCAAGGGCCGAAGAAGAAGCCGGCATCGAGCACGCCGCGACGGATGTCGGGCAGGATGTTCGAGGTCATGCTCTGCACGAAGTGCGGTTGCACGCGCGGATGACGTTCGCTGAGACGCGTGTGCAGCTCGCCGATGCGCATGAACTCGAAGTCGGTGTGCACGCCGATGCGCAGTTCGCCGACGAGTTCCTTCTGCAGCTGCTGCGCGTCGGCCTTCAGCCGTGCCGCGGCATTCAGTGTGTCGAGTGCCTGTTCGTACAGCAGCTCGCCTTTCGCGGTGAGCTGCATGCCACGTGCGCTGCGCTCGAACAGCGTCACACCGAGATCCTCCTCGAGTGCCTTGAGCTGCGCGCTGATCGCGGGTTGGCTCGTGAACAACAGTTCGGCGGCGCGTGTGAGCGAGCCTTCCTGGGCGATCCTGACGAAGGTGTTCAGCTGGTAGAGCTCCACGGCGTGGTCCTCCGGCGTGACGGGGTGGTTGGTGCGATTGAAGCAGAAAGGGCGCGTGGGCGCCCATCACAAATCCTGAATACCGTGTTCCAAACAAACGAATAGTCGCCTGCATGGCCGCCGACTAGCCTGCATCACAGGTCGTGAGGAGTGATGAACATGAACAGGATTCTGCTGCAACAGGCCCCGGTCTGCTTCGATTGCGCTGTGCCGAAGCGTCGCCCCGTCGCGATCAGAGCGTGGTGGCGGGCGGTGCTGGCGGTGTGTGAACGCCAGCGTCAGCGGCGCGCGTTGGCGCGACTCGACGAGCACCTTCTGCGCGACGTCGGCATCAGCGCCGACCAGGCACGTGCCGAAGCGGGCAAATTGCCGTGGCAAGACTGATCTCGCGGCGCGCGTCCGCGACAGCGTGCCACACCGCCGCGGCGCGTGAGCGTGACAGTGGGACGGTGGTCGACCTTGTGCCCACCTGGATTGCGCACGCGCCTGGCTGCCGCGGGCCTGTCGTGACCGCCGTGTTGGCACCCCCGCGCGTGTTGCCCCTCTATCGTGGCCGTGCCATGCGCGCGGTGCGTATTGCGGAATGGGAGCGCTGCGGCTTGCCACGCTGCGGTTGCGCGCACCGACCGACATGGCCCTGACCGTGTGACCACCACTCGGGTCGATGGTGCGCCAGCCAGGCAACCGAATTGCGTAGGGACGGCGATCGCCAGCGTTGGAACCTGATGGCCTGCGAACCCGTTGGAGGATCCGTCCATGCTCGAACTCCGGCCCAGCTGTGAACACTGCCGCTGTGCGCTCCCCCCAGCGTCGACCAAGGCACGTATCTGTTCGTTCGAATGCACCTTTTGCGCAGACTGCGTCGCCAAGGTGCTACACGACACCTGCCCGAACTGCGGTGGCGGATTCGCGCCACGGCCCGTGCGGCCGCAGCACAACTGGCACGACGACAATTGTCTCGCGACCTACCCCGCGGGCAGCCGTGAAGTCCACCGACCGGTCGACAAACGTCGGCATGCCGCGCTGCTCGCGGCGCAGGCCGGCCTCGCTGCCGATGAACGCTGACCGCACGGTCTGCGGTTTACAGGGGTACGCCGCAGGCACAGGGCGGTGGGCCGTGCCGCACCGTGCACGGGGCCGCGGTAGCACCATGCGTTGCGCGACCCAGACGTCACGCGCAGTCCCGCGCCAGTCAGCCGTGGCCGCACTGGCGGCCACGCCGCACGTTCAACGTACGCCGGCGGTGGTGTCGACCAGCAGCGTCGCGCATGGCGCGGCACACCGGCCAGCGGCCGCCACATGCCTCACCCCGGGGTGAACCGGATGGGCGTAAAGATTCGCTAGGCAGCCGGCAGCCGTGGGCGTATAACGCGCCGTCTTTCCTCACGGCCGGTGGTGCCAACGATGAATGCACTGGCGGCCGGGTCCGATACCGGCGACGACGACGTCTTCGCGCGTATCGCGCAAGCGATCGAACGGCAGGGTTACGCGATCGTCGACGGCGCGTTGCCGGCGTCGATCGTCGACGCCCTGTTCGTGCACTTCACGGCGCTGCCCGACGACGCCCTGACGCGCGCCGGTATCGGCCGCGAAGACGCGCACCAGCTGAACCGCTTCGTGCGCACCGACGACACCCACTGGCTCGATGCTGTGCAGGCCGCCGACCGTGCTTTCCTCGGCTGGATGGAGACACTGCGGCTCGGCATCAACCGTCACCTGTACCTGGGCCTGTTCGACTACGAGGCACACTACGCGCGCTACGCGCCGGGTGCCTTCTACCGCCGTCACCTCGATGCCTTCGACGGCAGTCACCGCAACCGTGTGCTGTCGACCGTGCTGTACCTCAACCCGTCATGGCAGCCGGGCGACGGTGGCGAGATGTTGCTGTATGCGCCCGGTGACGGCGGCGGATTGCTGGCGACGGTCGAACCCGTGTACGGCCGGCTCGCCGTGTTCCTCAGCGAGAGTTTCCCGCACGAGGTCGTGGCCACGCAGCGTACGCGCTACAGCATTGCCGGCTGGTTCCGCGTCAACAACTCGATCGACGGCATCGATCCGGCACGTTGAGCGCGTCCGGGTCCGGCGTGGCTTGATCCAGGTCACGATCCCTGCGTGCCGTGGCTGGCAGACTCATGCGCCTGCAATCCGCGTTGAGAGCCTGCCCATGCCGCTGCCCCCGCTCTGTGATCTCGTCACCCGCCCGCTGCGCTGGCTGCCGCGGCGCCTGCATGGCGGTGGCCTCGCGCTGTTGCTGAACCGCGTGCTGGCGCCCGCGCTGGCCGACGGCGAGCTGGACTTCCTGCACGGCAAGACGCTGGCGATCACGGTCGATGACCTGGGGGTCCGTTACGGGCTGCGGCTGGCTGACGATGGTTTCGTCGCGGCCGACGGCGATGCCGATGTGCGTTTCGCGGCGTCGCTGCACACCCTGTTGCTGCTCGCGACCCAGCGCGAGGATGCCGACAGCCTGTTCTTCCAGCGTCGCCTGCGCATCGAGGGCGACACCGCGACAGGGCTGCATCTGAAGAACTTCATCGATGCCCTCGGCGAACCGCCGCTGCCACCTGCGCTACAGCGTGCCCTCGAGCGTTTCACCGATCTGCACGGTCGCCACTGCGCCGGCGTCGCGTCCAGCGACGTGACGCGCGCGGTGCCCACACCCGGTGCGGCCCTGCGCTGATCTGACGCCGCGACCTCAGCCGCGCCAGCTCAGACCGGCGTCGCCGCGCCAGTAACCGTCGCACGGTCCGGCCGGCATGGTGTGTTGCACTGCCTGCTGCGCATCGTCGGCGGTACGCGCATCCTGCAACACGTCGGCGAACGCCTGCACGATGGTCGCTGTGTGCAGCGACTGTGGACTGATGCGCAACAGGTCGACGCCGAGGGCGCGCACCTCGTCGACATGCGGCAGCAGGCTGAAGGTCTGCGCCGACTGTGTCTGGATGCCGTTGAGGACGAGGAAGCGCGCATCCTCCTGCGTCGACAGCAGCATGCCGTCGGGGTAGTCGAGACAACGCAACTGGCAGTCGTCCTTGGGCAACTTGTGCGCACGTGCCGTGAAGCAGCGTGCCGACAGTGCCAGCGGCAGGCGGCCGTAGGCGAACAGTTCGGTCTCGACGCCGTCGGGACGTTCGGCCTGCAGGCCTGCCAACGTGTCGCGCGACAACTCGACCGGCATCACCCAGCGCCGCATGCCGAGCGCAGCCAGCTTGCGCAGCGTGCGCGCGTTGTAGATGTTGACGAACGGCCCGGCGACGAACGGCACGTCACCGGCGAGCAACTGTACCGCGGCCATGTCGTTGGCCTCGACCAGGAAGCGGCCGTTGGCGCACAGCCGGCGCAGTGACTTGAGCTCCGACTCGGCCTCGATCAGGGCGAGGCTCGACAGCACCACTTCCTTGCCCGCGTCGCTGAGCATGTCGCCCAGCGCGAGCCAGTCATCGAGACGCAGACTGCGGCGCTTGGCGCACACGGTCTCGCCGAGATAGACGGTGTCGACGGGCGTGTCGGCGATGCTGCGGTAGAAGTCGAACAAGGCATCGCGCGACCAGAAGGTCAGCACCGGGCCGAGTGCGAGGCGGGGTTGGTCGGTGGTCATGGGCGATTCCTGTCAGGCGTTGAGAGGCGGCGACGTGTAGCGGTCTGCGTCCGGCGCAGCCGGGATGGCGGCGACCAACGGCGTTCGCCGAGGCGCGTATGCGGGACGCGGCGTCCGGCCGCTGTCGTCGATGGGGGTGGAACCGCGGCAGGCGCTGGTGCACGCGCGACGTCGATGCACGCTGGCGGCGGGCAGGCTCGGCGACGCCATGCGACACGTGCGTTGTTCATGCCCACGGCTGTCGGCCGGTAACGTGCGCGGCGTCTGTCGTCGTGGCGCGTACATCCGCGGTCCGCTCATTGCCATGGCCGCGCGTATGCGCCGAGCGTGGTCTGCTGGCCCTCGCTGACGCGCCCGAGCACCTGCTGCCATTCCGCGAGCGGACGGTAGCCCGCAGGGTCGCGGCGGC
>JAGRHA010000157.1 GCA_020445205.1 Gammaproteobacteria bacterium | reverse complement strand
GCGGGCTTTTTCGACGCCCCGTTGCATGGCGAAGACAATCGGGTCTACGTACGTCGGACAACGAAGCGCGATTGCCGGGGCGAGCTGCTGCACTCGGCACATGTGGGACGTGAGGATCTCAACAGCGTGAGGCTGAGCGCGGTCAGTGTCGTCGCTTCCTTGCTGTTCGGACTGCCTTCGCTGTTGCTGCTCATGACAGGCAGCGCATCCACTTTCGACAGCGTAATAGGCAATCTGGTGGCCAACGCCGCACGCTGTGGTTCTCGCGAAGGTCAGGTTGTCGTTGAAATCAAAGGATTCGCGTCGCCGCACCACTGGGTGATGTCAGAACAGACCGAGATCCGTCGGGGAAGCGGCGGCCGCGCACAGGCACCATTACGGGCTTCGAACGTCGTCGGGCCAGTTCCGGCCGGTCGCCAACTCTGGGCGACAGCCGTTCGTGCGACAGCTCCGCTTCGTAGGGTGCTGGATGTTTAATGCACACCACTCGGCCAGAGCAGTCCTTCGGCACGCCATCCGGCTACGACTGTCGGGTGCTGGTTACCGGTCGTAAGCCGAGAAGCGGGCCGAATGGCTGTTTTTTGTATTCCAGGCCGGCAGGAACTCCAGCTTTGCGGACGTTTCAGGCGCACCGGCTTGTCCGACCACCTGCTTTGACCGTGCACATCGCCGTTGAATCTTGTATGCGCAAGCTCGTTCTGGCCTAACCTAGCTGCAAGGACATTGTGAAGAGTTGGCCGTCTGCCGATGGCGGACTGGCGAGTCTTCCAGTGTCCCAATAGTATTTTGTACTACATGGCCGCCGTCGATCAACGGTGGAGAGAAAGTTGAAGATTCATGCCATCAACGCCGTGTTTGTCCACATTCCCAGATGTGGTGGTACGACTGTCAACAATACGATCGTGGCACATGGCTTGATTCCAGGGCACACCAAGCCGTTGAGGTATCCGGATCAAAATCACAATATTCTTTATGGGCATCTCAATATCAATGGCCAAGTGTTGGAACTGGACCATTGTTTTGCGGAACACATGCGGCGCTATTTTTGTTCTCCATACGAAAACGAAACCTTCACGTTCTTTGCCTTCTTGAGAAATCCGATCGATCGAATGGTCAGCGTTTATCGAGCCGCGAGGCAAATGAATAACTTCAGGATATTGCGCGACTCCAACGTTCGAAGTTTTACGGAATTCGTCGACGGTTTGGAAACGCTGAAGTCGCAAGGTTATTTCGATGCCGACCGGAAAATGAACATTCCCCACAATGAACTATCGCACTATGTCCCGCAGTCGCACTACGTGTTAGATCGTGACGGTAAGTCACTGGTCGACGTCTTGAAGAGCGTTTCAGATCTCGAGTCGACACTTGAGGAACTGCTGTCTGCAAGAGGCGTGCATGTCAGCGGTATTGCACGAGCGAACGCGTCAAGCCCCTCGACAGCGGTTGCAGACGAAGAGATAGAGCAGAATCGCGTGCGGATCCGTGAACTCTACGCAAGCGATTATGCTCTTGGTATCGAGTATCCTGAGTCGTGACGAAAGGCGACAGGAAATACAAGGGCGGCAAGCCGTACTGCGGATGGACATCGGCGTCTGCATTCAGCGACATGCATGTCGGCTTGCCAATTCGAAATCGCTGATCCCGTGTGCCTCGGGTGAGGGGGCTTCAACCCGTCAATGTCGACTGGAGCTAACGCCAGCCGTGGCCATCTTGCGAATCCAGTGGATGAGACGCTGGATCGACGATTTCGGGCAGTGTCTCTACCGTGACGTTTGCGTTGCGATGAATGCACACGATGTTGATCGAGACAACGCCGGGGAAGATGTTTTCGTCGTCACCGGCATAGTTGTCGGGATTGAATAATGGCGGCGCGTGCCAGTAGAGTCGATAATCCATTGACATGATCAACTCAATCAGATCCTTGGAACCTTCTCGCCGATCGTTCTCGACATAGAGAATCGGCTGATGTTGTGCGATCAGACCTGCAGCGCCGCTGATCGCTTCGTGCTCCATACCCTCGACATCGAACTTCATCAAACGCAGTCGCGGGACGTCGATCAAATCGTCGAGCCGACGCGTTGAGATCGGCCGGCCCTTGTCGAACCCGCGTAGGCAGATGCCACCGAAGTTTGCCTCGATGTCGTAGCGTATGTCCGGCATCAGTAACCGTCCGTTCTCAGCAGATGCCGCGACTTGCAGACACTCCACGTTGACGACGCTGTTGAGCGCCATGTTCGCGCACAGCGTTTGAAACACGACCCGTTGTGGTTCCAGCGCGAACACGCGCCCGCTGTTCCCGACCAATGCTGACATCGCCAGCGTATGCGTGCCGATATACGCACCGACGTCGACAATGATGTCGCTGGCGCCGCACACTTGTCGGAACAGCGCCACCTCGAACTCCGAGTACTCGCCATACTTTTCCAGCGATCGGCCGACGTAAACATCGTTGGTGTTGTACAACACGTAGCCGTAACGGCCACGAACCAGATTGTTGAACCGCTCCGTGTCGAGCAGTCGTTCCGGTCCTGTGCCCGAAGTGGTAGTGCTTGTCTTGTTGTCGGCCATGAGTTTGCTGCATGCCTCGTGATCAACGAACCTGTCGCCCCGCCCAACCATTCATACCGAATGGCAACCGAGCATTTTTTGCCAACGATGCCGGGCTTATCGCTGCCGTTCAATGCCCGCCGCCGGCACGCACTCCTTTTCCTGGTCTGTTCTACCGGCATGCATAGTGTCCACTCCAACAAGGGATTATAGTGTCAGTGTTTTTTACAATCGAAGAGCCTGCTTTCTTGAGAAAGCACTGAATAACAGGAACTTGCCAAGCAGGATTGAATATTGCTTCTGTTTCTGATCAGGGTTCGTCAGCGATCGTGGCTTGTGAGAGGAGACCAGGATGGCAAACAAACCAGGCAAGACAATGACGGGTGCGGTCGTTGCCGGCGCGGCATTGGCCGGGGGCGACGCGATGGTATCCGATGCGCACGCGACGATCATCACGACGGTGCAGGAGATCCCTTTCGTGGTATCGCTCGCCGATTTCGAACCGACTGCCACCACGTCGCCGGGCATCAACATCGTTGAGGAACTGCTGTTCGAAGCCGTTAACCCCAACCCGGCGCTTGGAACACTCCAGGACATCACCATTGATGTCATGTCTGCTTACAACGTCGATCAGGGCCCTGTCCAGGATTGGAGCGCGCGCGTCATGCTGTTTGGGACGATCCTCGTTGACGCAACGCAGCCCACGGCAGTCACACTCAGCGAAAACCTTGTATCGACCGGCCGTTTCACTGCCTCGCAGTTTTCCGACGCGAGATTTCCACTGACGCTCGAGACGATGGTCACCTTCGATGCCATCGGGCCTCGCGACGTATTCGAATGGAGCGGCACGGTCCAGTTGTCGTATATCTTCGATGACAGCTTCGCGGTTGCATCGCCAGGCAGCATGACCTTGTTGACCGCTGGGGTAGTGTCGCTGACGTTCGGCGCCGGAACCTTCGCACATCGCCGCAGACGCCGAGTCAAGGCATCGGGATGACGCTGGGGCCTCGGGGCCCCGCGCCATGCAGTAACTCGGAAAGCGCGTCGGTAACGCGTTGCATCACACCTTGCCAGTCGCCGGGTGAGTGCTGCCTGAACAAGGTCAAGGACGGATACCACGGCGCGCGCTCACTGAATTGCCCATACATCCAGAAGCTCTCGTACGAAAGTAGAAGCCACACCGGCGTGTCGAGGGTTGCGGCGAGGTGTGGAATAACAGTGTCGGTCGTGATGACGAGGTCCATGACTTCGATGGCGGCGGCGGTATCTGCGAGGTCGTCGAACTGTGACCCCAGATCCACGACATGCTCGAGCATCCCGGTTCGCGCCAGGGCTTTCTGGTCGTCACCTTTGTACAGACTGAAAAGCTGCACGCCATCGAACGCCGATAGCGGCCGGAACATGTCGGGCGATACGGACCGTCGATAGTTCGCCGGCCAGGTGAGATTGCCAGTCCAGCAGAAACCGATCCGCAGTTTCTTTGAATAGCGCATCGCGACGGTTTCGAAAGCCGGTCTGGCTTCCGCAGGTACATTCAGCTTTGCCGGCGGTGGCGGTCCAGTCTCGGCGACGCCCAAACAATGCGGCAGGCTGCCGGCCGCAACAGTGAAGTCGAAACATCGCGCATCCTCAACAGACGCGGCTACTGCCAACCGCGGATCGAAGGACCCGAAAAGTCGCCTGAGCGGTGGCCGCGCGAGAAGCGTCACCGACGCATCGGCTCGGATCAGTTCCGGCAGAAAGCGCGCCATGGAAAGGTCGTCACCGAGCCCCTGGTCCGGGTATATCAGGAGACGTTTTCCCGCCAGCGGTTCCCCGGCCCAGTGCGGCACCGGCATTGCCTTCGGCAACGCGCCGTGACCGGCTTCCAGTCGAAACTCGAAATCGGCGAATCCCTTCGCATAGTCGCCGGTCATCAGGTAAGCGAATGCACGCTGGAGCTTACAGCGGGCATCGGCGATGCCACCTGCCTGCGCGTCATCGATGAGTTCGATCACGTCGCCATGCAGACCAATCGCGCTGAGGTCGCCACAGAGTGCGCACAGCGTTCGGGTGTTCCGCGGATCTTCCGCCAGCAGTGCACGCCAGACCTCGACGGCCTCGGCGCACCTGCCCGCACGTGAGAGCACAGCCGCGAAACGCTCGCGAACACCCGCATCATCCGGCGCCAAGGATCGGGCACGCTGTATCGCCTCGAATGCGTCGTCCAATTCGCCGCTCTGGGCGACCAGCAAGGCGAAGTTGGCCCAGATATCGGCCCGCTGCGGATGCACCTCCAGTGCTCGTCGATACAGCTCGCCGGCACGCGCCAGATCACCGCGCAGTTGTGCTCGCACCGCCTTGCGAAAAAACGTGTCGCCTGTTGCCACGTGCTCTCCAAGTTTCCGCGGGTATTCGGCCGGTCCGCTCGCACAGTCCTATGCGGATCTGTGCGCATGATCGTTGTTATATGGATCCTGGTCGACGGATAGGCGGTATCTGGTGGGTGGGACACCATTCTCCGGTCATAACAATCGATCTTCCAGCATGACCCGCCGCCGTGGATCGTGAAACCACCCATGTCGTGTGCGGCGTAGAGATCGGTATCTGCGTCGAACCAAAGCTCATCGTGCGGCGCTTCAATGTTGGGTGCGATTTTCTCAGTATTCGAAGGACTGACATTGCTCAGCAATGATAGCGGTATGGAACGCTGTCGGATGGTGAAGCCGTTGGGTAAAGCCGGGCGGGGCGCGACAGTAGCCGGCTCTCTCTATGGGCGGGTGTGCTCCTGATGCCAGGGTGGAGCGATTCACTTCCGTGAATGCGCGATCGGCAGATCTCGAACTGAGCTGCCAGGTGTGGCAGATCCGAGTGGCGTCTGCTGCTGACTTAGATGAACCCTTCGCCAAATGATGTCATTCCGTTGGGACGAGTCACCAAGCGACGATTCGCCCGAGGCGACGAGACCTACAGCTGAAGATGGCGTATCGAACCGGCACGGCGCGTGTCATTTCCGCGCCGTTGGATTTCATCGTCAGGCCGGCGGCGGAAACAGCGCCCGCGGCGGGGTGCTATGCGATCGCAAGTCTGCCGGGCCGGCGGCCGGTCCGATGCTGTGCCGGCACCTGGATACCGGCGTCAGTGACTCAGCTCGGGTTGGCGAGACGGGGGGTACCCACCCAGCGGGCGACTGCCTGGTAGCTGCGCACCAGGGCGGACCTGACCAGCAGCGCGATCACTGCGGTGAGGGCAAGACCCAGCAGCGTGGCGATGGTGCCTGCTGCGACGAGAAAAACTGCTGTCAACCAGCTCATAACATCCTCCGGTTGGAAAACCACTGGCAACAGTGGTATCGACCTCGACATGCCCGGCTTGAGACCGCGCCGGCCATCGGCCGAGGCGGGTGCCGGAGATGTTGATCAGTATATTAGCAGTTTTTAACTTATAGGCAAGTCGGGACAGGGTCCGGATCAGCGCATCATGTCGTCGATGACGTTCTCGAACCAGCTGTGCGCGTAGGTCACCTCGCGCTTGCGGTGTTCGGCACTCGCATCCATCGGCGACAGCCCGCCAGACCCCTCGATCGATGCGATCTGCTCGCCGTCCTCGCTGAGCCGGTAGACGGCGGCGACGGAGATGCCGTGCTCCTCGGCGATGATGCTGTAGCAGGTGTTCACGTAGGTGGGTTCGCCCGGCTGCTCGCCGGCGAAGCGTGCCAGGATCGCTGCCACGGCGACCTTGGCCTGCGAGTTGGCCGCATAGGCCGACTTCGGCATCTTGGCCGCCGACGAGGCATCACCGAGCACGTAGATGTCGGCATGACGTTTCGACTCGAAGGTGCGTTTGTCGACCGGGCACCAGTCGCCGTCGACCAGGTCGGCCACGAATGCGATCCGGCCAGCCTTCTGCGGCGGGATGATGTTGATCACGTCCGCCTGGAAATCGCCGGCCTCGGCCTTCACGGTCTTGGCCGCGGCATCCAGCGCACTGACCGTGCCGCCCTGGTCCTTGCCGACCCACTCGATCATCGAATGGTCGGTCTCGAACCCGTAGTGCTGTTCCCAACCCTGCTTGAACAGGCCGGCCTTGGAAAACTTCGTCTTCGGATCGAGGATCAGGATCTTCGACCGTGGCTTGTGGTGCTTGCAGTACATCGCGATCTGCGAGGCGCGCTCGTACGGCCCGGGCGGACACTTGTACGGGTTCGGCGGCGCAACGATCACGACCTTGCCACCGTCCGGCATCGCCAGCAGCTGGTTGCGCAGCGTCGTGGTCTGCGGGCCGGCAAACCAGGCGTGTGGGATCGCCTCGGCAACCGCGGCGTCGTAGCCCTCGATGGTTTCCCACTTGAAGTCGACGCCGGGTGACACGATGCAGGCGTCGTAGGGGAGGCGTGTGCCGCCCGCGGTCCGCACCTCTTTGGCGACCGGGTCGATGGCGATGGCGCTGTCGATGATGACATTGACCCCGTACTTGCTCTGCAGCTCGGCATAGCTGAACGTGATCGACTCGAGGGTGCGGTCACCGCTGAGCACCTCGTTGCTCATGAAACACGAGGTGTAATGGGGCTTGGTCTCGACCAGCGTGACGTCCACGGTCGGATCCAGCTTGCGCAGGTACTTGGCCGCGGTGCAGCCGCCGACGCCGCCGCCGACCACCACCACCTTGCGCGTGCCGGCGAGCAGCAGGCCCGGGAAACCGAAGGCGCCGGCTGCCAGGGTCGAGCCGCCGGCCAGGCGCAGAAAGTCGCGTCGATTGATGCGATTCATGATTCTTTATCCTCGGTTAGGGGTTCTGGCTGCCGTAGAACTGGATCAGTGCCGGGATCGCGCGTTCGCCCTCGGCCTTCAGCGCATCCTTGACCTTGCGCTCCATCTTGCGCGGCCACGGCCGTTCGTCGTTGAGGTAGTCGCGCATCGCGTGTTCGAGGTACGGCATCCACTGGCCCGCCAGGGTGCCGGCATCGCCGGGGCGTCCGCCTTCCTC